>JAIOQB010000053.1 GCA_021413585.1 Planctomycetia bacterium | reverse complement strand
CCCACTCGGTGCCCGATCATGTCCGTTCGCATCTTATCCGCCAAGGTCGTCACGCAACTGCTGCCGATGGCGGAGACCGTCGCCCTGATGCGCAGGGCGTTTTTGCATTTGGCGGACGGTTCGATCGTAATGCCGGAGCGGGCGCATCTGGCGAGCCAGCGCGGCGTGACGCTGGTGATGCCCGCTTATGTGCCGGCCGAAGCGGCGCTGAGCGTGAAGATCGTGTCGGTGTATCCGGGCAATGCGGGGCATGGATTGCCTGTGATCTGCGGCGTGGTGGCGCTGATCGACGACGCGACGGGGCGGCTGCTTTCACTGCTCGACGCGTCGAGCTTGACCGCCGTGCGAACCGGCGCGGTCGGAGGGTTGGCGGCCGACGTGTTGGCTCGGCCCGACGCGGCGGTGGTGGCGCTGTTCGGCGCTGGGGTGCAGGCCCGCACGCAGTTGCAGGCGGTGCTGGCCGTGCGGCCGATCCGCCAGGTATTTCTATGCAGTCGCACGCCGGCGTCGGCCGAGCGGCTGGCGGGGGAAATCACCGGCTGGCCGTCGGCTCCGGTCGTCGCGGTGGTGGACAATCCAGCCGCCGCGGTGCGGCACGCGGACATCGTCATCACCGCCACCACTTCCGCCACACCTGTGTTCGATGGCAACGACCTGCAGCCGGGGACGCATGTGACCGCCATCGGCTCGTTCCAGCCGCAGGTGCGCGAGCTGGACACTACCGCCGTGCAACGGGCACGCATCGTCGTCGACTCGCGCCCCGCCGCGATGGCCGAAGCGGGGGACCTGATCCAAGCGGGCGTCGAGTACGCCATCGAACTGGGCGAAATCCTGACGGGCAAGCAACCCGGGCGCGAAAACGCCGAGCAGATCACGCTGTTCAAATCCGTGGGTTTGGCGATTCAAGACGCCGTGGCGGCGCGGTTTGCGTTTGAGCAGGCGGAGAAGTTGGGACTGGGGACGAGCGTTGAGTTTTAATGACCAATGACCAAGCACCAATGACCAATAAACGTAGCCCGCCTTTTTTTGGTCATTGGGATTTGGTCATTGGTCATTAATTCGCCGGCTTGAAGTTCACCATCGCCTTCGGCTCTTTGAACCGCTGCAGGGCCTGCCTGGCGGCTTGCTGCACTTCGGGGCTGGGGTCGGCCAGCGCGCCGCGCAGGGCGGCGATGGCCTCGTCGCCGCCGATGCGACCCAGGGCAATCACGGCTCGCCTCCGCACACCCGGCTCCTTGCTGCCTAGAATCTGAATCAGCGGCGCGACCGCCTGCGGATTCGGATGCATCTGGAAGTAACCGACGGCCTGCTCGCGGACCTGCGGGTCGAGGCTGTTGGCCAGCGCGGCCAGCAGCGCCGCGGCGGCGGCCGGGTCGTTGCGCTTCGCCAGCGCCGCGGCGGCCGCAATGCGGATCCGCACGTCGGCGTCCGCCAACGCTCGAACCAGAGCGGGGGTGATCGCCGTGTTCTGCGCGGCGGCTCTTTTCACCGGGGGATTTGATGACGTGCTATACGATGCCAACGTCGCCATCGCCTTTTGCCGCACCATCACGCTCTGGTTCCTGGCAAGCTGGTTCTGGTCGGGCTGCTTCCTGCCAGGTCGATTCTTTTTGGGGCCATTGTTGTCCGGCGGCGGAATGTCATCCTTCGGAATTTCCACTCGTGGGTTGTCGAGCAGACGCACCAGGGCGTCGATCGCCTTGAGGCTGGGGACTTGCTGAAAATGCTGCGCCGCTAGCTGCACGAGTTCGGGATCGGAGGAGTTCTCCAGCACGTCGAGCATCGCCGCGACCACCGCCACCTTCTGGTAATGCACCAGCGCCGCGGTGGCGATCCGGCGGACCGCAGGGTCTTTGTGGCTCATCGCGGGCAGCAGCACCGGAATTGTTTCGTCACCGCCAATCTGAGCCAGCCCGCGCACCGCCGCCTGCCGCACGCCGGGGCTGGGGTCCTGCAGCAACTTGGCCAGCGCCACGCCATCTCCCGGCAAACGGTTCTGGGCGAGGCTCAACGCGATGTGAGCTCGCAACGCCTCGTCCTGTTGGTCCGTCAGCGCTTGATACAACGCGGCCCGTGCCTTCGGCGCTTTGAACTTCAGCAGTGCCGCCACCGCCGCCTTACTCACGCGAGGGTCTTTATCGCTCAGCGCCGTAATCAGCGGCGGCAAGGCGAACAGATCCTGCGCAGCCTCGGCGCTCTTCACCGCGAACAGCCGAATCTTTGGATCGTTGGAGGCGAGGCCCGCGGCCAGGGCCGATTCGGCCCGCGAGTTCTGCTTCTGCTCGGGGACCAGCACGAGGCTCCACAGCGCGATGCGCTGCCCCGGCTCGCCCGCTTCGTAAGTCAGCTCCAGGGGAACTTCCTTGCCCAAGGATTTTTCCAACGACACATACTGCGGCCAGCGGGTTTCGCCGATGCCGATGACGGTTTGCAGCAGCACGTCGTTGCCCGCGCGGACCACGATCTTTCCGCCGGCCGACACCGCGTGCAGCGGCCGGGCGTTGACCTCCAGCCAGCGGTGGTTGGCGTCGATTGCACACGTTTGGGCCAGCTTCAGGCGGCCCCCCATGGCGATCATCACCCTGGCGGGGCGAGGGTTGCTGGGGTCGGACAGATCCCAATCGTCCTTCGCGTTCCACTGGGCGCCCTCCTCGGCGGTGACGGTCCAATCCTGCCAGGTGTGAGCATCGTTCTTGGCGAGCGATGGCGGCGGCTCGGGCAGCTCGGACTCGTCGGCCGATTTTGCTTGCTGCGCCTTGAGCGCCGCGGCACGGGCCACTTCGGCAGGCGAAGGCGCGGCGGATTTCTTGGGGTCTTTGGCGACGGGCTCGGCCGGCTTCGTAGTTGCCGTAGTCGGAGGATTGCCGCCGCGTGGTGCCACCAGGGTGTAGAGCCAGACCGCGGCCCCACCGAGCAGCAGCAGGAATACACCCGCCTCGATCAGATGGCGAACCTTGCGCGAACTTTTCGCCGCAGCTACCGGCTCGCCCGCTGCGTCGGCGGCCACGGGTTCGGCCGGCGCGGCCGCCGCTTGGGCATGCGCCGCGGCGACTTCGGCCAGCTTGCGATCAATCTTGTCGCGTCCCCCCAGCAGCGACGCCATGCTGGGGCTCAATTCCAAGCGAACGCGAAACCCGGCCAGTTCCTCGGGGGTCCATTCCGCCGGCGCGCGCAAGCGAAACAATTCGATGGCGGCGAGCAGAGTCAGGTCGGCTGGTTGCGGGGGCATATTGGTTGATTCGACGATTTTTTGAATCGGCGATTTCTTTAAGCAACGAACGGGTGGGCTGCCCAAGGCAGCCCGGCGGGACTACCACCATTCTAATCACCCGAGGGTGGCTTGGACCACGCATTTCCGTCGATTTTCGGCTCCGCGGTGGCCTTTTGCCGGTGGACGAGTTCGTATAGATAGTACCCATCACTTAGATAGTACCCATCACGCTCCGCGTGATGCAGAATAAATATATGACCCCTCACCCTAGCCTCACGCCTCAGCGTGAGGGGTACTTTGGCAAACCTCACACTGGAATCCCCCTATGTGGCTTCTGGCGACCCTCGCGGCGGTGGCATTGATCGGCTGGGTGCTGGTCGACAGCTTTGAAACGGTGGTCGTGCCGCGGCGGGTGATGCATCGCTTTCGCTTCGCGCGGCTGTTTTACTACGCCGCCTGGAGCACGTGGCGGCGACTGGCGTTGTGCCTGAAGTCCGGCAAGCGGCGCGAGGCGCTGCTGAGTTGGTTCGGGCCGCTGTCGTTGCTGGGTCTGTTCGCCTCCTGGGTGCTGGGGCTGATCTTCAGCTACGCCCTGCTGCAATGGTCGCTGGGCCTGGAGATTCACACGCCCGATGGATCGGCCAGCTTCTTCAACTATTTCTACTTAAGCGGCGTGACGTTCTTCACGCTCGGTTATGGGGACGTGGTGCCGGTCACGACGCTGGGGCGAGTGCTGGCGGTGTGCGAGGCCGGCATGGGCATCGGCTTTCTGGCGGCAATCATCAGCTACCTGCCGGTGCTGTTTCAAGCCTTCTCGCGGCGCGAGGCGACGATCGCCCTGCTCGACGCGCGGGCCGGATCGCCCCCCAGCGCGGGGCAGTTTTTGCTGAGGCTGGCCCGCAGCGGCAGCATGGCCACGGCCGATCCGTTTCTGGCGGAGTGGGAGCGGTGGTCGGCCGAATTGCTGGAGAGCCACCTGTCGTTTCCCACGCTGAGCTTCTATCGCTCGCAGCACGACAACCAATCGTGGCTCTCCGCGCTGACCTGCATTCTCGATTCGTGCAGCTTCCTGATCATCGGCACCAAGGGGAGCGAGGCGTACCAGGCGCAGTTGACGTTCGCCATGGCGCGGCACACGGCGGTCGATCTGGCCCTGGTGCTCAAGGTGCCCCCCGTATCGCCCGATGATTGCCGGCTGCCGCGGGAGCAAGTGGCAGCGCTGCGCGAGCAACTGCACGAAGCGGGTTTCCACCTCCACGATGAGGCTGACTTGGACGAAAAGCTCACTGAACTCCGCGCGATGTACGAGCCGTTTGTGGAAGCTTTGTCCCGCCGCCTGCTGTTCGCGCTGCCGCCGATCCTGCCACACGACGCGTCGGTGGACAACTGGCAACGCAGCGCCTCACAACCCCGCCCGCCCGGCATCGGCAACCTGCCGGGTGCGGAGGAGGGGGAGGGGCATTTCTAGATTACAGCGCGTCATAGCCCCGGGCTCCGCCCGGGGGTGAGGCGGTTTGCCAACTGCTGACATTTGAACGCGCGAGTTGAAACGGCGGTCGAATGGCGTTGGCGGCGCAACCCCCGGGCAGAGCCCGGGGCTATACGGCTCGTGAGCGATTCGGCGCTAGCCGCCGGTCCCTCGTTTGGCCCCGCCTCCTGAAGACCGGAGGCTAGCGCCACTCCGCTCACAAGTCGTCGCCTGACACCGCGAATCGAGAAGCTTCGCAAGCAAGGAATTCCCATGAAGCACTTCATGAAAACGGATTGATCGTCGAAACCGTGTCGTACTTCATGTCGGCGGCAAGGTCTTCGGTGTACAGTATATTGACGCCGGCTTCGATACAGGCGGCAATCAACAGGCTATCCCAATGCGAGAGACTGTAGCGGGATATGAGCGAGAGCGACCGCGGGATCACGTTTTCGGTTGGGAGGGCCAGCGGAAACATCTCGAGCAAGTCGAGAATATCGGCATCGATGTCGCCGGCGGGAAATCGGCCGGCTGCCGCGAATCGACGCAGACAACTCAAGTACTCGCCGGCAACCTGCCACAGCAAGGTCGTCGTTGAAGCTGGGCTCAGCCGACTCAAGAGGTCTCTCGCCTTCGCCTGCTTCACCGGCTCGTGGAAATCGATCGCGTACACCAACACGTTCGTGTCAATCGCATTCATGCAACTCGTCTCGCGTGAAGCGATGCCCCCCGGAATCAAAAGACCTGGCTGCGGCGCGGTTCAAAAACCTTGCCAGGGCCGCCTGCGTCTTTTCCGTGTCCCGCGCAATGGGCTCGATGCTCACGCTGACGCGAGAATGATTGGGCAAATCAACCTGATGGTCGAGTTGCACAACCTGATCGACCAGAGTGCCCGTGGTAACCGTCTTCATTGGTTGCCTTTCAACTCCCCTATTCCCGCATTCGAGCCACGTCAAGCAACCGCCGACCAGGTATGTGCCTGAAAATCCATCGCAATCTGCGCCACGCGACTTTGTAGCAGCACTAACCGCGCAGGGCCGTCCATAGGCTTTTTAATATGCGGATAGTCAATTTTGAACACGATAAAACAAGTATACCGCGCCCCGCTGCGGCAGGGAACAACGTCCGCTGGGGCTTCACTCCGCTGAGCTACGTTCAGCCCCAGGCACGCAGGCGTGTGGTTGATTTGGCACGTGTGGTTGAGTTGGTTGGCGGCGCGACCCCCGGGCGGAGCCCGGGGCTATGGGGCGGTCACTCCTGCTCCAGTTCCGCTTGCACTTTGCACCAGCGGTCTTCCGCTTCGGCGGCTTGCGCGGCCAGGGCGGTCACTTCGTTGTGCAATCGCAGCGATTCGGACGGGTCGGTGGCTTCGAGCAACGCCGCGTTGACTTGCCGCTTCTGCTCGTCGACTTTGGCGATCGTCCGCTCCAGTGTCGTGAGTTCCTTGCGGATGTCGCGCTCGCTGCGACGGGCGGGGCGTGGGGGCGCTTTGGCGGGCTTTCCTTTCGGCAACGGAGCCTTCGCCAGCCGGGCGGCCTCTTCGCGCTCGCCGTCTTCGATTTCCTTGTTGACGGAATACAGATACGCCTCGTAGTCGCCGCGGTAATTCGTCACATGGCCGTCGCGAACTTCGATCACGCAGGTGGCCACGCGCTTCATGAAGTGACGGTCGTGGCTGGTGAAGATCACGGTCCCCTGGTATTCGAGCAGGGCCTGAGCCAGGGCCTCGACGGTGTCCACGTCCAAGTGGTTCCCCGGTTCGTCGAGCACCAGAACGTTGTATTGGCTCAGCAGCAGGCCGGCCAGACACAGCCGTGCCCGCTCGCCACCGGACAACACCGAGATCTTTTTCTGAACATGCTCGCCACGGAACAGCAGCGCCCCGGCCGTGTCCAGAATCTGCTGCGTCTTCGTGCCGGACGCGGCGTTGTATTCGAGGTATTCCAGCACGGTCTGTTTCTCGGGCAGGCTGGTGTACACGTGCTGGGCGTAGATGCCGATCTGGCAGCCGTATCCCCAGCGGACATTGCCCGCCAGCGGTTGGAGTGAATCAACTACGGTCCGCAGAAACGTGGTCTTCCCCTGGCCGTTATCGCCAACGATAGCAGCGCGGGAGCCGTGCGTGATTTCCAGCTCGATGTCGTCCGCCACGCGATGTTCGGGGTAGCCGATGGCCAAACCCTCGCAGCGGACGGCGGCCCCTTTGCGCGGCTCGACCTGCGGGGCGTGGATGTTGGCGGTCGGCTCGTCGCCGACGATGTCGACCGTTTCCAGCTTTTCAAGCTGTTTGCTCTTCGAGCGAGCCCGCGTGGCGGTGCTAGCGCGGGCACGATTCTTGGCGATGAACTCCTCGAGGTGGCGCCGCTTGGCAATCACCGCCGCGTTGGTTCGCTCCTCGTGCTCGCGCCGCTCGCGCTGGTATTCCAAAAACGCGTCGATCTTGCCGGGAAACATCGTGAGCTTGCCGCGCGTCAAGTCGAGCGTGTGGCTGCACGTGGCGTTGAGGAACGCCCTGTCGTGCGACACCACCAGGCAGGCGCCG
>JAIOQB010000080.1 GCA_021413585.1 Planctomycetia bacterium | reverse complement strand
CGTTAGAACCCGCGGAACGGATGCGCCGCCTTGTCCTTGCCTGCGATCATCTCGTCGGCGGTCGGCTTGCCGGCCATGGCGCTCTTGATGGCGTCCACGGTGGCCTGGTAGTTGAAATCAAAGATCTTCTTGTTGTCTTCCGCCTGCCAGTGGATGAACACGCCGCACACGATGCACAGGTCTTCCGCCTGGTTCTTCGGAATCACCCCGCTGGCGACCGAGTCGGCCACCGCCTTGGCAACGGCCGCCTGGGCCGGGCCGAACATCTGCACAGCTTGCTTCGCACCCTTGATCGTCACCTTGGTGATCATCACGGTTGAGGGCTTCACCGCCAAGTTCGGGGTGAGCACCGCCAGAAGATTGCTGTGCCCTTCGCTTTGGCGAGCCAAGGCGTTGGCGAACGCCACGCCGACCGGGCCGTTCTTGCTGCCGATCAACAGATCGATATGTGCGATTTCGTTTCCATCTCCGACTAACGCTTCTCCAACATACATCGACGACATGGGTCTCTCCCGTGGTTGATACAACTCCTTATGCACATCAGCGATACGTGCATAGGAACGATTAAACGTGGCCGCTGACTTCGATTTGCACGCTTCTCGGCTCCGCAGGCGGAGTCCGCGCGCAGTTGCCCTGTGGGCTGTCGAGGCAGGCCAGAGTGAAAACGATACCAGACCTGCCGCCGATTGCAACCACCTCAAACCGCGGGTTTGGGCCCGTTGGCACCGGCAAGGTGGGGGATTGCTTCCTCCGCCGTGGCGACTATCCTCACTACGGAACAAGAGCCCGCCGTTTTCCTGCCTTGCCACTTTCCCCCGACCGGAAAATAGCCCCCACCTATTCCTGTTTCGCTCCGCGCATTGAGATTTGACCTACGACAAACGCCCGCCTGGAAAGATCAGCCCGCCATAAAACCATCCAGATGAACTTCGTTGAAAATCGTGGGCCCGGCGCCTCAATGTTTGAGGTTGCGGCCGGGACTCACAGCCTTTCGCTACGGAGAGAATGATGCGTAAAGCACTGAAACTGGAAACCATGCTGTTGGGTTTCACGACGCTGGGAATGTTGCTGCTGTTGATCGCGGCGCCGCTGAGTGCGGCCGAGAAGGGACACGACGACAAGTTCCGGATGTTTCCCGTCGAGGAGAAAATTCTCCAGGAGACGAACGCCCAGCGTGCCCGGTTTGGCTTGCCCGCTTTGAAGCTCGATCCGGCCCTGGTCGAATCGGCCCGCGAACATGCCGTGTGGATGTGCAGCACGCACAACCTCAGCCATACGAGCAAAATGGTAGGCGAGAACATCGCCCTGGGCCAGCAGTCTGCCAAGGAAGCGCTAAGCGACTGGATGAACTCCTCCGGCCACCGCGCGAACATCCTCAACATCGGATACACGCGAATCGGCGTAGCCGCCTATCAGATCGGCGAGAACGGTGAAATCTACTGGTGCCAGCAGTTTTTGCGGTAAGAGTGGATCGGTGTGAAGCTCGTTACCTTCGCGCAAAGATTTTGCGCACTCACTGACCGCAGATAATCATTCGCCTAGCGGTTTAAACGATGCAAGCGGCCAGAATTTTGGGGAAGGACACATATAGCGACGGGAAAAGATCCATTACTTGAATAAAGGCGGTTGAGCAGATTGCGATCACACTGGCTGAAAGCAATATACTCGACTCTCCACAGCAAAATGCGACCACCGCGAGCACCATTGCGGAAAGCATGCCGCACGCGACACCGAGCAAAGGAATTTGAATACCGAAGGTTAGGATCAAAGCGACGATTGACGTCAAAATAATTAAGAAGCGAATAGTAAAGCGGAATGGGCGAACTGTTGTCCCAGGTCGCTTAAAAACCATGGACAGAACCCCAACAATTACTGGGAAAAACAGGGAAACAAACACTCTCAAACCGCCAATCGCGAGCAGTCCTAGGTGGTACAGCGTATATGTGCTCGGCCTAAATGAAAATAATCCGCCGGAATAAAGCATAACCAGATTCGCCAAGCACGTAGCATAGGCGGCGACGTAGCTGTCTTTTGAGATGTAGATGCACCACGTCACGAGCAGGAACGGCACACACCCGATTACTGTGACCAACGCCGTACTGCTAGTCTCCAACCGAGCCGATTTCCAAAGAGACGCCGTCTTTGTCAAAACCAATAGAAGACTGGCAATAGCTATGAACAGCGAATATTTATTGATTGTCGACGCGCTCATTTGACAATTCTTGTGAGCAATTTATTGCCCCTCGCCGATGCAACACCTTTAGCTCGAGGCTCACTGCTCACTCCATTCACCTTGCCAACTCCAGCGTCCCCCACAAGCTCGGGTCACTGCGATACGGAAACTCGCCGCCGACGGAAAACGTCTGCTCTCCTTTTTCGCGGTCCACTACGGCGTATTGAAAGCCCAGGCGGGGATGCTCGGCCGGGTCGAAGCCGGTCAGCGCCGCGGCGGGGATCAGGCCTTGCAGCACGTAGCCATCGACCCGCTTTTCGCTGCGGACCTTGAGCACGCCCGGCCCGACGGGACGGGGCTGCTCGCGGGAACGGTCGATCGCCACATGCACCGCCACCGGCTCGTCCAGCTTGGTGCCACCCCCTTGGGGGAGAAAGTGAAATTGTTGGCAAAAGCGGCCGGCCCGGTGGACGTTGTGCGTATCCCGGGTGTCGATCCACACGACCAGCCCATCGCTGTCCTCGACTCGATTCGCCCGGCACCACGGCGGCTGCCGCTTCCCCTCGACCGTCAGGCCGAACGCCAGCCCCTCCTCGCTCCAGGCGATCCGAAAATCAGACCAAGGGACTTCGCCATCGAGCAAGCTGAGGCTCAGCAACCGAAATTCCTCGCCCAGCGGGGCGTTGAGCGCCGGCGTTTTGCTGTACCGGCACGGCATCGCCACGCGAAACAGGAATGCGGCGGGGAGCAGCTTTTCTTCAGCAGGTGTGGTGTTCATCTCGAATTCGATCTGCTTGAAAGTGTCGACCTTCCTCTGCACTGGCAAAGCCAGTGGCACACGAAAGGAGCAAGGCAGGGACAGTCGCAAGATTGGGTTGACGCGGGAGAACCAGCAACGCAAAACCAGCAACATCGTCCCTGGTTTTCGCCTTTGACCGTGTGCCACTGGCTTTGCCAGTGCCGGCGCCACGGAACCATTTTGCACTGTGTTTTATTCTGTTTTGAAAACTAAAGGCGGCGCCTCACACCCGATGCTTCAACTTCTCCGCCAACCGATCCAGCGCCTTGCTGCGATCATCGAGCGACAAGTGTACGTGGATCAGGCTGATGCCGCTCCGGTCGGCCCACGCCTTTTCGAGCACGTCGTCGAACTCCCCTTCCGTGAGCACTTCGTAGCCCGTGCCGCCTCCTAGCACCTCCGGCAACCGGTGATACTGCCACGGATGAACGTTGTTGAACGACCAGTCGCCCGGGTGCAAAAACCGTTCGGTGCCGTACCCTTTGTTGTCGAGCACGATGATGATCGTGGAAAAACCGTGCCGCACCAGCGTCGACATTTCCATGCCGGTCATCTGGAACGCCCCGTCGCCGGCCACCACCACCACGCGGGCGTCGGGCCGGGCAAACTGGGCTCCCACCGCCGCGGGGACGGAAAAGCCCATCGAGGTGTAATAGGCGGGCGAAAGGAACTCGGTCCGGCCGCGGGTCACCAACTCCGTGGCGGCGAACAGCGAGTCGCCAATGTCGGCAATCACAATCGTCTCGTCGTCCAGCGCTTGATTCAGCCGGGCGATTAATCGGGTGATGGTGATCGGCGCGTCGGCGGCCAGCACGTAGGCATCCTGGGCTAGCCCCTTGGGGCGCGGCACGACGCGCGGGGCCGCCTTGGGACGGGCCTCGGCCAGCGACGTGACAAAGTCCTCCAGCAGCACGTTGTGATAATGATGGTGCCGAATTCGCAATTGCTCGCTGGTGACGTAAATGCAGTTGGCCGGGTCAAGGTTGGCGGTGTAAATCCCCAGATTGATGTCGGTCATGAACGTGCCCAGCAGCAGCACGCAATCGCTCTCCTCGACAAACCGGGTGACCGTGTCGTCCCCCATCGCCCCTTCGTACAGGCCGACGTACAGCGGATGCGTTTCGCGAACCACGCTCTTGCCCAACATGGTGGCGGTCATGGCGATGCCAGACGCCTCGGCCAGCTCGACCAGCTTATCTTGCAGCCCAAAGCGATGCAGCTCCACGCCCGCGACGATCACCGGGCGTTCTGCCCGCTCGATGAACTCAGCCGCTTCGCGCACCGCTTCGACCAGTGTGTTGCGGTCGCTGGTAGGAACGGGGCGTTGATACGGCTGCTGCATCTCGGGCACCACGCCCACCATGTCGCGCGGCATCTCGATGTACACCGGCCGCTTGTAGCGATTGGCGGCGTCCAGCACGCGGTCGATCTCGCGGAAGGCCACCACCGGATCGGAGAGATCCGTTCCCGCAATGCACAGCTTTTCAAAAACTTCCATCTGGGTGCGAAAGTCGCGCACGCGATGGTGCAGCAGCGGATTATTGACCCGTTCACGCAGCCCGGGCGAACCGGTGATCACTACTACGGGGGATTTTTCCGCATACGCCCCGGCCACCGAGTTGCACAGGCTCAGCCCGCCGACGCAGTACGTGACGCAAACCGCACCCATGCCATGCACGCGGGCATAGGCGTCGGCCGCGAAGCCGGCGCAGTCCTCGCGGGTGCAGCCGACTACTTCCAGGGGGCTCTTTTCCAGCTCGGCGTAAAAATTGAGGATGTAGTCGCCGGGGATGCCAAACACATGGCCGATGCCGTAGTCTTGCAGGCGGCGAATCAGGTATTGGCCGATCGTCAGTTGGGCCACCGACTCCGCGGGGGGGGCCACATGGCTGAGGTTGGGAGCGATGGGGATCGTTGTCGGCCGTGACATCAGGCGCCCTTTTTGCACGCTTGCGGGAATGTTCTAACGCACGGCTGCTGCTTCGATTGCCACCTCTGCCACCAGGGAGGGCCGGAGTGAGGGAGCATTTGGATTGGCTTTTGGCCTTAACTTCCACCAAACCGGCCCATTTTATGCGGCTGATAGCTGTTCAGTCCACCCCAGCGCTCCGCCGTCAGCCAGCGCTAACTTCCTGCCCGATCAATGGTTGGGTGGCTCGGGCGGTTCGTCTGGGTTCTCCGGTGATTCATCATCCACCATGCGGTCTTCCGTCTGCCGCAGCGCCAGGTACCACACGCCGAGGAACAGCCCCACCGTGCCGAGGATCAACGGGATCGACCACAGGTTGTGCGAACGTCGATAGACGCCAATCGTCGCGTAGATCCCCCACCCGCCGATCGCGGCCATGATGATCAGCAACAACTGGCGGGCACCGATCGAAGTTTGTTTCACCGTGCAGACTCCGTCGAAGCGGCGTGGCCGCTTTGTGGGGATCAAACGAGGGGCATCGATAGACCGCGAACTATCCGCAGGCCATCGTAGCGGGCCAACGCCGGGAACCTAAGGGCTGGCATTGCCTGGGAGGGCGAATGTAGTCATTTCGATTTCGCATGGTATCTAACTGATGACAGGCGGAGTTTCGCGATTCGGCTGGCAACATGGCGAGTATTTTACACAAGTCGTGTCTGAGTATGTCTTTGCAGCCCACGTTCAATGGCCTTGGCACGCCACCTGCATTCCATAAAGAAACAGTTCGACCGACGGTCCATAAAACGAACAGTTACCCGGCGGCGACGAACGAACCCTTTGAAATGAGGAGCGAAGTGATGAAGACGAAATGGATGCTGTTGGCGTTGTTGTCGCTGGGCGGACTTGGTTTTGCCGCCGCGCCGAGCATGGCAGACAATTATCACCATGATGGGCATCACGGTGATTGGCACCATGGCAATGGCCACCAAGTGGTGGAGCGCTGCGAGCCGGTTCGCCGCGTCTACTACCCGCCGGTCCCCCCGACCCAAGTGTACTCGGTCCCCTACAACTATCCGGCCCCGGTGGTCTACCAGCAGCCGGGCATTTTTTACACCGGCAAGCACCTGTCGTTCGGCATTGGGTTCTGAACGGCGATGCGATGATGAGCGTCTGAAGAGACGCGTGCGATGAGTTGGCGGTAGTTCAAACTCGGTTAGCCGTCGTTGTTTCCCAGGCGTGGGCAATCACGCCAGCAGGAACCGGCGGCTAACCCCAAGATACGCAGCGTGCCACGGCTGGCTTTGCACCAGTGCTTGCTCGCTGGGCTAGTGAGGAAAGATGGCGCTGCGTGTCTTGGGCGCGGCAACGCCGCACAGCCTGCAGGTACCCGCCGGGTGATTGACTACCGCTTCGAGAACTGCGTGCCGCGTCGGGCGCCGCGGAGGCCGTATTTCTTGCGTTCTTTCATCCGGCCGTCGCGGGTCAGCAGGTGATTTTCACGCAGCACGGGGCTCGTTTCCGTGTCGTAGATCATCAGAGCGCGGGCGATGCCCAGTTTGCAGGCGCCGGCTTGGCCGGTCGATCCGCCGCCGTTGACGCGGATGATCACGTCCACTTCATTCCGCTTGCCCGCTTTTTCCAGGCTCACCAGCACGTCGTTGCGATCCTTGACCAGCGGAAAGTATTCTTCCAGGGGGCGGGAGTTGAGCGTGATCTTGCCGCTGCCTGCGCGAATCCGCACGCGGGCCACGGAGGTCTTGCGTCGGCCGGTGCCCAACGCGTCTTTAGATGCTACGGCGGTTTCGCTCATCGGTCGCTATTTCCTTCTGGACTGAAAACTTGTCTGTTCTGACTTGGGGTGGCGGGGGCGTTGCCCCACGCACACGGAAGGTAATGTTCTAAATCTCGCGCGGCTGCGGAGTTTGTGCCTGATGCGGATGGTCGCTGCCGGCGTACACCTTCAGCTTGCTGAGCATCTTGGTGGCCAGCTTGTTCTTCGGCAGCATTCGGCGGACCGCTTCCGACAGGATCAACTCCGGGCGGCGGGCCAGCCGCTTGCCGGCCGTCTCGCTCTTCAAGCCGGGGTAGCCGCTGTACCAGGTGTACCGCTTCAGGTCCCACTTCTTGCCGGTGAACTTGATCTTCTCGGCGTTGATCACCACGACAAAGTCGCCGGTGTCCACATGGGCGGTGTAGGTGGGCTTGTGCTTGCCCATCAGCAGCACGGCGATTTCGGAGGCGAGCCGCCCGACCACCTGGTCTTCGGCGTCGAAGATCCACCACGCCTGCTTGATCTCGCCCGGTTTGGCGACGTAAGTCTTCATTATAGCGCTCATGGTCTATTTCCGCTTATTCTGCTTCTACTTCCAGGCAGGCTACCCGTGGCCGCCGTCAAATATTGGGAATCGCACAGTTTAACCCCCAATGCCGGGTGGCGACAAGGTGGGCTGGGGGGCGGAGGATTTGGGATTTTGGATTTGGGATTGAGAATTGAGGATTTGGGGCGAGGGGCGGCGGAATTGGCGTGAGATGCAAGGTCTTTCGAGGGGAACTCCCCTCCCTGTCAGGGAGGGGTTGGGGGAGGGTAACGCGTAGCCCCGCTAATAAACCTGGCCTCGGGAAAGCGTATCCGCTTGTGCCGAGCGTGTTCGCCCCGTCACCCTTACCTCTCACCCGGCGGCTGCGCCGCCGACCTCTCCGCTAAGGGGAGAGGTGCAAAGAAGCTCTTCCAACATCTTTTTCCAAATCCCCCGCTCCACGCCCTTTCGCGCCGCACTGGGATTTGTCACAATCGCCCCGTTGCCGTGGGGCAACCAGCGGGGCGGGTCTTGGCGGACCGCCGATGGGACTCGGACGAAAGGTCCGTCATGCGGGTGGCAGTCGTAAAAGAGACATTCCCCGGCGAACGGCGCGTGGCGCTGGTTCCCGCGGTTTTGCCCTTCCTCACGAAGGCGGGGCACACTGTTGTCGTCGAATCGGGCGCGGGCACCGCAGCTGGCTATTCCGACGAAGACTACGCCGCCAAAGGGGCAGAAATCGTCCCCACGCGCGAAGCGGCATTGCAGGCCGATTGCCTGTTGCAGGTCCGCTCGCGTAATCGGCATGTGCGATCCGCTCGGCTCACCCGCTGCCGCTCAGACGCTGGCCGAACGGGGAGTGACGCTGTTTGCCCTGGAGTTGATCCCGCGCATCACGCGGGCCCAGAGCATGGATGTTCTCTCGTCGCAGGCCACCGTGGCCGGCTATCGGGCAGTGATTCTGGCAGCCGAGGTGCTGCCCAAGATGTTCCCCATGCTGATGACCGCCGCCGGCACGCTGACCGCGGCCAAGGTGCTGGTGATCGGCGCGGGCGTGGCCGGACTACAGGCGATCGCCATCTCAAGAAAGCTCGGCGGCGTTGTGCTGGCGTACGATGTGCGGCCGGCCGTTAAAGAACAGATTGAAAGTCTGGGAGCGAAGTTCGTCGAATTGGCGTTGGATACCGCCGGCGCGGAAGGGCAAGGAGGCTATGCCAAAGCCCAGGACGAAGCGTTCTACCAGAAGCAGCGCGAGCTGCTCGGCCAGGTGGTTGCGCAGCAGGATGTGGTGATCACTACCGCCGCGATTCCCGGACAGAAGTCGCCGCTGCTGGTCACGGCCGACGCGGTTCGTGCCATGCAGCCCGGCAGCGTGATTGTCGATTTGGCGGCCGAGCGGGGCGGCAACTGCGAACTGAGCCAGGCGGATCAGCGCGTGGACATCGGCGGCGTGACGATCCTCGGCCCCACCAACTTGCCGGCCGAAGTGCCGCTGCACGCCAGCCAGATGTTCGCCAAAAACGTCGTGACGCTGCTGACGCACCTGGCGCCGAAGGGCGAACTGACTTTGAACCTCGAAGACGAAATCACGCGGGGAACGCTGGTTGCCCGCGACGGACAAGTGGTCAATCCGGCGATTCGGCAGCGGCTAGGGTTGCCGGAGTTGGCGGCGACGGGAACTAAAGATCTATCGACAACATGACGAGCCGCGGGGTTTATCCCCGCGGAAAATGGGAGGGCGAAAGCGGAATCGCAAGGCTTGACCCTCCCCCGACCCCTCCCTGAAAGGGAGGGGAGTTTTTTGCTCGGAGTAAGACTATGAACCTCGGCGGAACCTTGACTCTGCTGGCCGAAGTGCTGCCTAAGGCGGTCGCGCCGGCGGCCACTGGCGTGACGTTTGAAAAGGTCGCGTCGTCGCTGTTTGTGTTCATGCTCTCGACGTTCCTGGGTTTGGAAGTGATCCGCCGTGTGTCGCCGTTGCTGCATACGCCGCTGATGTCGCTTACCAACGCCATCTCGGCCATCGCCGTGGTGGCGGCGATCCAGGTGATGGCCGAGGCCCATTCCGCCGCCAGCACGTTCCTGTGCACGGTGGCCATCATCGCGGCCACGACGAACATCGTCGGCGGATTCATGATTACCGACCGAATGCTCAAGATGTTCAAGCGGGAGCCAAAACGCCGTGACTAGTTTTGCCGCCGCGACAACCTGGTTGGCCTCGATCCATGCCGTAGCAGCCGAGACGGCTGCCGGCGCGGAACCGTTTCCGACGACGCCCTTCTCAGTCGCCGCCGGCTTGGCGGCCGTGGCTCTGTTCATTTTGGCTTTGAAGTGGCTCAGCCATCCGCGCACCGCGCGGCGCGGAGTGTTGGCCGGCGAGTTGGGCATGGCGATGGCCATCGGCGGCGCGCTGCTGCAATTCAGCGGCGGCGGCTATTTCATCTGGATCGCGTTCGGGCTGATCGTCGGTGCGGGGATCGGCATCCCCATGGCGTTGTGGATGCCGATGACGGCGGTGCCGCAGCGGACGGCGCTGTCGCACGCCTTTGGCGCTCTGGCGGCGGCCCTGGTAGGCACGGCTCACTTCTATCATCTCTACCATCAGCTTAATTTGCCCGGGGCGGTGGTGACCGGCGGCGACCAGTTCACCATGGCGGTGCTGGGGCTGGAAGTTCTTCTCGGCAGCCTGACGTTCACAGGCAGCCTCGTGGCGTTTGCCAAGCTGCAAGAGCTGATCCCCAGCGCGCCGATGGGCTTGAAGAACCAAAACCTAATCAACTTTAGCCTGCTGGGCGTGGCGGCGCTATTATGCCTGCTGCTGACGTTGTTCCCCGCCAGCGGTGTGAGCGCGTGGCTGCTGTTCCCGCTGCTGTTGATCGTGGCCCTCGCGTTCGGCCTGTGCCTGGTGCTGCCGATCGGCGGGGCCGACATGCCCACGGTGATTTCACTGTTGAACTCCTACGCCGGCCTGTCGGCCAGCATGATGGGCTTTGTGCTGGACAGCAAGTTGCTGATTGTCGCCGGGGCGCTCGACGGGTCGTCGGGCTTGATCCTGTCGATCATCATGTGCAAGGCGATGAACCGGTCGTTCACCAACGTGCTATTCGGCAAAATCGACGCCAGCACGTCGGCCTCGGCCGACAGCGTGTACGGCAACAAGGTGAAAAGCGCCAGTGCGGACGACGTGGCGATGGTGCTCAGCACGGCGCAAAGCGTGGTGATCGTCCCCGGCTACGGCATGGCGGTGGCGCAGGCCCAGCACGCCGTGCGCGATCTGATGACGATCCTCGAACAAAACGGCGCCAAGGTGGATTTTGCCATCCACCCCGTGGCGGGCCGCATGCCGGGGCACATGAACGTGCTACTGGCCGAAGCCAAAGTGCCGTACGACATCGTCTTTGAAATGGACGAGATCAACGAAGACTTTCCGGATGTCGATGTCTCGGTGATCATCGGCGCCAACGACATCGTCAACCCGTCCGCCGAAGACGAGCCGAACAGCCCGATCGCCGGCATGCCGGTGTTGCAGGTCTGGAAAGGCAAGACCACGATCGTGCTGAAGCGCGGCATGGCCACCGGC
>JAIOQB010000079.1 GCA_021413585.1 Planctomycetia bacterium | reverse complement strand
GTTTGTTCTGGGCCTGGCGATGCTGGGCCTGATGTTCGCCTTCGTCAAAGCGTGCGACAAAGTATGAACAACGCTGCGTGTGAGTGAAGCTGCGCCTGTAGTGAAGCTGCGATTGAAAGGAACTGCCATGAGTTTTCTGACTGTATTGACCGTGATTGTCACCGTGCTGCTGCTCGTTTATTTGTTCGCGGCGCTGTTGCGCCCCGAGTGGTTCTAACGGAGAAAGGCTGTCGGCCATGTGGATTCTTCCTGCCATCATCTTGATTGGAACCGTCGTCCTGGCGGTGCCGCTGGGTCTGTACATGGCCTGGGTATTCGAGGGGCGCTATCGGCTCCCCACCGTTCTGCGCTGGATCGAGAATCGCGTCGATACCGGCCCACAGAACTGGAAACAGTACTGCTGGGCCTTCATGCTGCTGAACCTGGGGACGTTCATCGTCGGTTATCTGGTGCTCGCGCTGCAGCCTTGGCTTCCGCTTAACCCGGATCAAAAAGGAATGTTGGCGCCGTCGATGATCTTTCACACCGTCATTTCGTTCATGACGAACACGAACCAGCAACACTACTCGGGTGAAGTGCATCTGTCGTATTTCAGCCAGTTGTTTTTCATCTGCTGGAAGCAGGTGCTGTCGCCGGTGATTGGCCTGGCGGCGCTGGTCGCCATCATTCGCGGCCTGCGCGGCGACAAGGACATGGGCAATTTCTACCTCGATATGTGGCGTGGCGTGGCGTACTTCTTTGTGCCGCTGTGCCTGATCGTCGGCGTACTGTTGATCGCCGGCGGCTCGCCGATGACGCTGCATGGCAAGGCCCAATTGGCGACGGTTGAGCCGGGCGCGATGGGTAGCGACGATTCCGGCGCGGCCAAGCTGCAGGAGATCGCCCGCGGCCCGGTGGCTGCCATCGTGGCGGTGAAGCAATTCGGCACCAACGGCGGCGGTTATTTCGGCGCCAACAGCGCGCATCCGTTTGAGAATCCCAACGATTGGACGAACCTGCTGACGTGCATCGGGATCATCCTCGTCCCGGTGGCGACGCTGGTGATGTTCGGCAAAATGTTGAGCAACTTTCGCCACGCGGCGGTGATATTCGGCGTGATGCTGGTGCTATCCGTGGCGACCATTATCTGGGCGGTCCAGTGGGACACGAACCAGCCGAATCCGGCGCTGGTGGCGCGGTCGGAGGTCGCCTATGCCCAGGATCTGCCGCAGGCGGGGGGCGCGGCGAAGCCTGTATGGATGGTCGCTCGCGCCGGGCAATCCGCGGATATTGCCGCTCGCGATCCGGCCAAGCAAGGCGCGGATCAACCGGCAACCACTGTTTATGCCGGCCTGCCGGTGGATCAATCGCTCGGAAACCTGGAAGGGAAGGAGCTTCGCTTCGGCACGTCGGCGGGTGCCACCTGGGCGGCGCTTACGACCAACACGTCCAACGGTTCGGTCAACTGCATGCACGACAGCCTCACGCCGCTGGCCGGCATCACGCCGCTGGTGGGGATGTGGCTCAACTGCATCTGGGGAGGCGTGGGCGTGGGTCTGATCAATTTGCTGATTTACCTGATCATCGGCGTGTTTCTGGCCGGGCTGATGGTAGGCCGGACGCCCGAGTATTTGGGCAAGAAAGTCGAAGCGCACGAGATGAAGCTCGCCTCGCTGGCGATGCTGGCCCATCCGCTGCTGATCTTGATACCGACGGGGCTGTTCGTGGCCAGCAGTTGGGCCCTGTCGACGCAAAACAATCCGGCTGCCCATGGGTTCACGGAGATTTTGTACGAGTTCACCTCCGCGTCGGCCAACAATGGCTCCGGCTATGAAGGGCTGGCTGACACCGTAGGAGCCGCCGCGGACGACAATGATGCAAAACTTCCGCAGCGGGCGTGGGACATTGCCTGCGGCCTAGTGATGCTCTGCGGCCGCTTCATTCCGATCATCGCGCCGATTGCCATCGCCGGCAGCCTGATGGCAAAGAAGCATACTCCGTTCACCGTGGGAACGCTGCGCACCGATACGGCGACGTTTGGTTTCGTGCTGCTGGGGACCATCCTCCTGGTTGGCGCGTTGCTGTTCCTGCCGGCCGCCGTGCTGGGCCCCGTGGCCGAGCATTTAGGGCCCATTCCTTTCGGCGGCGGTTAGGCGAGCGAGCAAACCAACGTAATTTGCCGCGTCGTTCATGGATCCAACATTTCCCACATACCGAATCTCTCGACTTGCGAGATAAGCCATGTCACTCTCCGTTGAAGAAGAACCACTGTCGATCCCAGGCCGTGCGTCGGATGATCTTAAGTCCGAGCGCCGCGAGAGCCGCCGGCACGGTTTGTTCGCGCCGCACCTGATGCGGGCGGCGCTGAAGCAGGCATTCATCATGCTCCGGCCGGATATCCAGTGGAAAAACCCTGTGATGTTCGTCGTCGAGGTGGGCACGATCCTGACGCTGGTGTTCACGGTGGCAAGCCTGTTCGGCCACGGCGGCGCTGTTTCGGTGACGTACCTGATCGGCGTGGACGTGTGGCTGTTTCTGACCGTGATGTTTGCCAACTTCGCCACCGCGCTGGCCGAAGCGCGGGGGAAGGCGCAGGCCGATTCGCTCCGCAAGACGCGCCGCGAAACGCCCGCCTTCCTGCTGCGCGATGATGGTGAAATCGAAGAATCGAATTCGACCGCGCTCTTGGCGGGGGATCGGGTCGTGGTCGAAGCGGGGCAGATAATTCCGGGCGACGGTGAAATTGTCGATGGCGTCGCGTCGGTCGATGAATCGGCGATCACCGGCGAGTCGGCACCCGTGATTCGCGAGGCGGGCGGCGACCGTAGCGGCGTGACGGGCGGAACACGCGTCCTGTCCGACCGAATTATCGTCCGCATCACGGCCGAAGCGGGCAAGTCGTTTTTGGATCGGATGATCGCGCTGGTGGAAGGAGCGATTCGGCAGCGGACGCCGAATGAAATCGCGCTGTCGCTGGTGTTGTCGGCCTTCACGTTGATCTTTTTGATCGTCACTGTCGCGCTGTGGCCGATGGCGCTCAATGCCGAGTTGTATATGAAAGACTATCTGGGCCTGGCCGAGCCGGTCAAAAGCCTGGGCACGGACATTCCGACGTTGGTAGCCCTGCTGGTCTGCTTGATCCCAACAACGATCGGGGCCCTGCTGGCCGCGATTGGCATTGCGGGCATGGACCGGGCCCTGCGCGCGAACATTCTGGCCAAAAGCGGCAAGGCGGTCGAAGTGGCGGGCGACGTCGACACGCTGTTGCTGGACAAAACCGGCACCATCACGATCGGCAACCGCCGGGCAACGCAATTCGTGCCGATGGGCCAATTCTCCGGCGCGGAGTTGGGGCAGCTTGCCTCGCTGGCTTCGATGTCGGATCAAACGCCCGAGGGGAAGAGCATCGTTGAGTTGTATGCCAAGCCGCAGGGGGGCGTGCTGGACCGCCGCGTGGCGGACGAAGCGATGCACGGCGCCCAATTCATCGAGTTCACCGCGCAGACTCGCATGAGTGGCATCGACCTAGCCAACGGCCAGAAGATTCGCAAAGGCGCGCCGGACTCGGTGATCAAATACGTGCAACAACTCGGCGGCATCATGCCCGAGGGGGCTCAGGCTCAAGTGGACGCGGTCGCGTCACAAGGCGCCACGCCGCTGTTGGTGTGCGAAGGGAACCGCATCGCGGGCATGGTGGTGCTGTCCGATATTCTCAAGCCGGGGATTCGCGAGCGTTTTGAGCGGCTCCGCCGGATGGGGCTACGGACGGTGATGGTCACCGGCGACAATCCGCTGACCGCCAAAGCGATCGCCGAGCAGGCGGGCGTGGATGATTTTATTGCCCAGGCCACACCCGAGGCGAAGCTGGCCTACATCCGCAAGGAGCAGGCGTCCGGCAAGCTGGTGGCCATGATGGGGGACGGCACGAATGACGCGCCCGCGCTGGCGCAAGCCGACGTCGGCGTGGCGATGAACTCCGGCACCCAGGCCGCCAAAGAGGCTGGTAACATGGTCGACCTCGATAGCGATCCCACGAAGCTGATTGAAGTCGTGGAGATCGGCAAGCAGTTGTTGATGACCCGCGGCGCGCTGACCACGTTTTCGGTGGCCAACGACCTGGCGAAATACTTTGCCATCATTCCGGCGTTGTTTGCGGCCACGCTGCCGTGGCTGAAGCCGTTCGACGTGATGCATCTGCATTCGGCGACATCGGCGATCCTGTCGGCGGTGATTTTCAACGCAATCATCATCCCGATGTTGATTCCGATCGCCCTGCGCGGTGTGGCGTATCGCCCCGTGGGGGCCGACGCGCTGTTGCGGCGGAATCTGTTGATCTGGGGGCTAGGGGGCGTGCTGGTGCCGTTTATCGGTATCAAGCTGATTGACGTAATTCTTGTACACCTGCACCTGCTGTCTTGAAGAAATTGTGGAAGGACATTTTATGCGAAGCCATTTGAGTGCGAACCTGTGGCTGTTGGCGTTAACGCTGCTGCTGGGCGCCGTGCTGTATCCGCTGGCGCTGTTGGCAGTCGGCCAGACGTTCTTTCGCCATCAGGCGGAAGGAAGCATGATCAACAGCGCGGGTCAGCCGGTGACCACGGCCAGCGAGGCGGTCGGCTCGCGGCTGATTGCCCAGCCGTTTACCGCGGACCAATACTTTCAGCCCCGCCCTTCGGCTGTGTCGTTCAACGCGACCGCCTCGGGGGCCAGCAATTGGGGGGCGAACAATTATTTGCTTCGCGACCGTGTCGCCCGGCAGCTAGGCCCGATTGTGAAATATCAAAGCGGCGCCAAACAGGGCCAACTCGCGGCGCCCGACATCGAAGCATGGTTTCAGAAGGACCGTTTTCGCGGGCAGCCTGGCATCGTCGGTCAATGGGCAAACGCTCATGCGGGCGTGGCCCAAAACTGGGTCAAGGCGGATCCGCTCAACTCGGAGTACGTGGCGGCGTGGCAGAAGAGCCATCCGGACGACGTGAAGCAGTGGATCAAGGAGAATCCAGACAATACAGATCCCAAGCCGCTGGATCTGGCGGTCGCGTTCTTCAATAGCTATTCGCGAACCGGCCCCGGCACGTTTCCTGGCGTGGTCGAGCATAAATCGGCCGACGGGAAGACGACGAAAAGCATCGAGCCGGTAAAAGACGGCACCGACATTCAGGGCATGTTCTTTGATATGTGGCGGCAGGACCATGCGGACGTGGCGCTGCAGGACGTGCCCGCGGATATGGTCATGTCGTGTGGGTCAGGGCTCGATCCGCATATCACGCTGGCCAACGCCCGCTATCAACTCGATCGCGTGGCCGGTACATGGGCCACGAAGCTGCATCGTGATCCTGCGGCGGTGCGGCTTGAGATTGAAAAGTTGCTGCGCGACAAGACCGCGGCGCCGCTGCGGGGACTGGTGGGCGTCGATCTGGTGAATGTGCTGGAGGTGAATCTGGCGATGAAGAATCAATTTGCGCCTGCGGGAGAAGCAAAGGGGAGCTAAATCGCTCGGCGAAGTTCATCTGCCGGCCCCGCGACATCGTTCTCGCATATCAACATCACGCGACTTGCCTCGCTCGCCGCTCCCACTTCTATAGGCTACACACCTAGGGAGCGGCGGAGCGAGGTTTTTTGATTGGCCCCGGGGCCAGTCCGTTAAATCCGCGGAAAGGGAGCGAATTGGTCGAATTGTTCGTATGCCACACCGCTGAGTTTGACTTGCCGCCGCGGAGAGGCCTATACTTCATGAAGTGAACGGCCTCCGCCGGTCTGGGATATTGCATGGTCAACGCATTCAGCCAACTCTGTTTTCGCCGCGGATTGCAGGCCCTAATGGCCTGGGCGGTGCTGCCGTTGGTACTGCTCAATGGCTTGCCAGCTTGGGCGTGCGCGTGTGCCGGCGGTCGTGGTGCGATATCCTGCCCTCATTGTCTGGCTGGACCTGGGGCAATGCCGACATCGACGGGCACGGCCAAGTGCCAGCGAGCTTGCTGTCAGCATCACGAATCGAAACCCGGCGAATTCGGCGGTTATTGCCGGAAGGCAAATGGGGGCGCCGCGCTAAAGGCTCCCCGCTGCAAAGTCGCGGTCACCATTCAGGCGATTCCGGCAACGGCCGGTGTCGCGCCGACGATTGACGCGTTCGCCATGCCGTGCATTGTTCCGCTGGCCTTCGATCTGGCCACCCTGGTCGATTGCTCGCCGATCGTTCTGCCGTCCCCTGGGGGGCATCGCCCTCCGCCCGACGACCTCCCGGTCACTCTCCAGCGGCTCGTTATCTAACGCGGCCCTGCGCGGCGCACTTTCTCTCAGCCGCGCATTTCTGACGTCCACGCTCCCGCGTGAATAGTTCTCCGTGCGCTGGCGGCATCGCGCTGGCTCCAACGGCAGAAATCAGATCGATACCCGCTTCGCGCCACCATTGCTTGAGGAGTCACGACTCATGACCGACATCGAGAATCACCCGCCACACCCGGCCAACGCCAATCCACAAGATGCCTTCGAGGATGAAGGAGGCTTGCGCGCCCCGCCGCATTTGCATGGCTGGCGGAAGGCGTGGTGGTGGTTTGATTTCATCGTGCTGGTGAAGTTGGCCCGGCTCCGTTTCCTCGCGATCCTGGTAATTATCGGCCTGGTGATTACCCAGTGGGACACGCTCGTGGCCCATTACGAAAAGTGGACGCGCCCTGCAGTGGACGCGGCCGAGGCGGGCTCCGACATCGAGTATTTCTGCC
The DNA here is from genome assembly GCA_021413585.1 of Planctomycetia bacterium. GTDB lineage: Bacteria > Planctomycetota > Planctomycetia > Pirellulales > UBA7805 > JAIOPX01. Next base: position 4,409 of record JAIOQB010000079.1, on the reverse strand, counting down.
CGATGCACCCCAGCGTGATTCGCGACAATGCCAAGGAAAAATGCCCCATTTGCGCGATGCCTTTGTCGCGGCGGCGGAAGTCCGACGCACAGGATGAAGCACTGCCCGCCGGCGTGGTCAATCGCATGCAGCTTTCACCTTATCGCATTGCATTGGCCGGTGTGCAGACATGGCAAGTTGATTACGTCCCGCTGGCCAAAGAAATCAAGGCCGTAGGATACATCGAGTTCAACGAGCGCGGCCAGCGATCGGTCACGGCCCGCGTTGCCGGACGCATCGACCGGCTGATGGCGAACGAAACCGGCCAGATGGTCCGGGCCGGCGATGAGTTACTGCTGCTCTACAGTCCCGAGCTGCTCGTGACCGTGCAAGCACTACTCGACGCCGGCCGGGACGGCGATCGGAGTTTTCAAGACATCACGCGATCCCGTCTGCGGCAATTGGGCATTGACGACGCTCAGATCGAAGAGATTCTCACCGCCAAAAAGGCCCCCATGCATGTGCGGATTCGCTCGCCGATCAGCGGCCATGTGATCAAGAAGTATGTGCGAGAAGGAGAGTATGTGCAGGCCGGCAGCCCGCTGTACGACTTGGCGGACCTCTCCAAGGTCTGGGTTCAAGCCCAATTGCATGAAGACGACGCGGCGTTCCTGCCCGCGCGCTATGAGCACGGTGCGCCGCCAACCAGCGGGGCCGCCCTGGAGGTCATGGCCACCTCGCCGTCCGTCCCCAATCGCGAGTTTCACGGCCAACTTGCGTTTGTCTATCCGCATGTCGACCGCGAGTCGCGGACCGTTACCGTGCGATTTGAAGTCGAAAACCCCGGCCACGTTCTGCGCCCGGGCAGCACAGCGAATATTACGCTGAAGATTCCGCCCGCCGATCTGACGGCGATGCTGGGCATGCCGACCGATGTTGCGGACGGCCAGGCCCGCGAGTCGGGCCGCATGCTGGCGATTCCGGAAACGTCCGTAATTGACACGGGGGAGCAGCGCATCGTGTATCGCGAGGCGTCTCCCGGCGTGTTCGAGGGGGTATTGGTAACGATCGGGCCGCGCATGATCGGCGCCGACAGCGGTGTGTTCTATCCGGTCATCACCGGACTGCACGCGGGCGACCGCATCGTGACGCACGGCTCGTTTCTCGTGGACGCCGAGACTCGGCTGAACCCGGCGGCCGGCTCGATCTATTTTGGCTCAGCCGGTTCGACGGCCAAAACCACCAGCACCACCGTTCGTCCCTCCACGCCTACGGACGCCGACGCCAAGGTGCAGCAGGCGCTGGACAAACTGGCGCCAGAGGATCGAGCGTTGGTCCGGGCTCAGCAAACGTGCCCGGTACTGGATGGCAGTCGGTTGGGGGCAATGGGCACGCCGATCAAAGTGATATTGGCTGGCCAGCCGGTGTTTCTCTGTTGCCCCGGCTGCAAAGACAAAGCGCTGGCGGATCCGCAGAAGACGTTGGCCGCGGCCAAGAAACTGGTGGAAGAAAACAAGAAGCACTCGGCGAAGTAGCCACCTTCGCTTTAACTACTTTCATTCACTTTCGCGACGTTGCTCAGGAAAACTACGCATGATCGAGCGCATCATTGAACTCTCCATCCGCAATCGCGTCTTGGTGTTGCTTCTGGCGGCGGCCATGACCGTGGCCGGCATCTACGCCATGCTCAACACGCCGGTCGATGCGATTCCCGATCTGAGCGAGAACCAGGTGATTGTGTTTACCGACTGGATGGGACGCAGCCCTCGCGAAATCGAAGACCAGGTGACGTATCCGCTGTCGCGCAAGCTGCAAGGCCTGGCGGGGGTGAAGGCGGTGCGCTCGTCGTCGGAGTTTAACTTCTCGATGATCACGATCATCTTCGACGACAGCATTGATTTCTATTTTGCCCGACAGCGCGTCACCGAGCGGTTGGCCCAGGCGAACAACTATCTGCCGACCGGCGTGCAACCGTACCTGGCTCCCGACGCGACGGCACTGGGGCAGATCTTCTGGTACACCGTCGAAACCAGCCCGGAGCACCCTGTGGAGCCGGGCCGGCTGTGGGCATTGAACAAGTTCTACATCGGCCCGCAACTCAACGCGGCGCCCGGTGTGGCGGACGTGGCGATTGTCGGCGGCACACCGCTGGAATATCAGGTGGATGTGCAGCCCGAATCATTGCGGGCGTTCGGCGTGACGCTGGGCGAACTGCAAATGGCGATCGCGCAGAGCAACCAACCGGCCGGCGGGGGCGTAATTCAAAAGAACCGCGGCGAGTACATCGTGCGCGGCATCGGCTGGATCAAGGGGCGGCAGGACATCGAAAATACCGTGGTCAAAGAGGTCAACGGCACGCCCGTCTATGTGAGCACCCTGGCCAAGGTGACGCTCGGAACCCAATTCCGCCGCAGCGTGTTTGAGAAGAACGGTAACGACGTGACCGGCGGCGCCGTGCTGATGCGGCATGGCGAGAATCCACTGACGGTCACGGAACGGGTGAAGCAGAAGATCCAGGAATTGCAGCCGGGTTTACCCGAGGGAGTGCATATCGTGGCGGCCTACGATCGTACCCGCTTGATTCACGGCGCGATTCAGACACTGACCGAAGTCATGGGGCACGAAATGTTGATTGCCTCGGTGGCAATCCTGCTGATTCTCATGCACTTTCGCAGCGTGTTTGTGATCTGCATCACGCTGCCGCTCTCCGTGCTGTTTTCATTCCTGCTGATGTGGGTATTGCGACGGCTAGGAATCGTCGACATTCAGGCCAACATTATGTCGCTGGCGGGGCTGACGATTTCGATCGGCATCCTGGTGGACCAGGCGATCGTGATGACCGAAAACGCCACGCACCATCTCAAAGAACACTTTGGCGATAAGAAAATCACCGGCAACATTCAAGAACTGGTGATCCCGCCGTGTCGAACCGTCGGGCGGCCGACGCTGGTGCCCGCGCTGATCCCGATCTTCATCAAAGGGCGGCTGCGGAGCGAGGAAGACAATTGGATCGTGCGCAGCTTTATCAACATCTACAAGCCGCTGCTGACGTGGGCGCTGCCGCGGCGGAATCTGGTGATGTGGTTCTTTGCCGCGATGTTAATTATTGCGGCCGGCATCTTTCCTTTACAAGCACTCTTGGGCATGGGGGCGTCAGGCACATATCCGCCGCCGCGCGAGGGGAACTTTGTCGCACAAGTCAGCTATGTGATGAGCGACATGATGGATTTTTTAACTGGTACGGCGTCATCCGACGTGGCCTGGAAAATATGTTTCTTCGTAGTGTTTGGTGTCGTTACGGCGGTTACCATAATCGCCACCACAGGGAAGCGCGGGAGAGATGTTCCATTCCTGATCTTGGCTTGGTGCCTGGTTGCAATGTTCGGCGTCGTTGCTTGGGTCGGCATGCTATTGGGTGAATTCGGCATGCGCTTCGCTGACGTTCACGTCGTACTTCCCATAGTGGGCGCGATACCACTGCTAAAGTGGTTTTTTGTCGGCCTCAATTGGATCATTTACGGCCTTGCCATAATCCCCATATTCTTTACGGCGTTCCGGACGCAGCATATTGTGCTTTGGCGAACGATCGCCCTGGTTAGCTTGGTAATGGTCGCATTCTGGGTGTATCACGTCCCCAAGATAGGTGCAAGTTTTATGCCCGCGTTGGATGAGGGAACGACATTGGACATGCCGGTTACGGTTCCCCGCGCCAGCGTCACCGAGGCGGCTGACGATCTGAAGGCCCGCGATGCGCTGCTGCGTGGCTTTCCGGAGGTCGAATCAGTGATTGGCAAGGCTGGCCGGGCGGATACACCGACGGACCCCGCCCCGCTCGATATGGTCGAGACGTTCGTGAACTTCCGCCCCAAGGAATTGTGGCCCAAGCGGGTGCTGCGATATGGCGACGCCGCGGCGCAAACCGATCGGACGCTCGACAAGCTGATCGAAGCGGGCTTTGTGCTACTACCGCGAAACAAGTCCGATCGCGAAAGCCTGATCGTCGACGCCAGCCAAAAAGCCCTGGAGCGATTTGACGAGGCTCAGCGCGAACTGGCCCTGCTTCGTTACACGGAGGTTACCAAGGAACTGGGGCCGCAGTTGACTCGATTCGCTATCATAGACTCGCTTCGCCACATGCGACGGTCGGTCAAAATGACGTGGCCGCCGCATCTCAATGAAGCACGTGAAATCGACAAACTCACCGCACTGTTGACGCCGAAGTACGGCGCCTGGCTTGCCGGATCGCCAACGATGGAGGACGTGAGCCAGCTCGTTCGCGATGTGGCCAATGAACTGGCCGATGCCAACGTGATCAGCGACCGTGTAGGGAGCCTGAAACTGAAACAACCGGTCGTCGGCACAGCGGTGAGCGGGGTCGCCGAGTTCCTGGGTGCCGCGCGGCCCACGCTCTCCGGCGAGGTATTCGCGGC
>JAIOQB010000078.1 GCA_021413585.1 Planctomycetia bacterium | reverse complement strand
GGCCGACGAAGCCGACATTGACGTCGTCCGTAAGGGTGGCCTCGGCCGAGTCGAGCAATATCTGGTGGCCATAGCTTTTGGAAGCGTTTTTGATTTGCATCAGCACGGTCATCCGGGGAGAAACCTCAAGCAGGGCTAATCACGGGCTCAGTCATTATCCAGGATCGTTATTTGCAGGTTCATCGTTATTTGCAGGTTCAAGGATAACCAGTTGCGGCGTTGTAAAAAAGTGCGAAGTTGTTCCCGGGTGCCGGCACTGGCAAAGCCAGTGGCACACGGAAAAAGGCGAAAACCAGGGAGTAGGTTGCTGGTTCTCCTCCGTAGCCCCAATCTTACGGCCCGTCCCTCGCTCCACGCCACCATGATCGTCAGGTCGCCCGCCAGGCTGCTGAGCGGGGCCGCTTCCAGCATCACCCCACGCAGGGCGTGGATCAGCGGGGTGAGCGGCAGGATCCGCAGGTAGGGCTGGATCGCTACGGGAAACCGCTCCGTGTGAAAAAAGATTCCCGACAGAATCCACATCGGCAGCATGAACAGGTTCATCAACCCGGAGATCGCCTCCAGCGTCCGGGCACGCGATGCCAGCAGCAGGCCGATGCCGGAGAACATCACGCTGCCGAAGAAAATCAAACCGAGTAAAGCAAAGCTGTTGCCAAAAATCCGCACGCCAAACGCCAGCCGGGCAAACACCAGCACAATCAATACCTCGGGGATCATGAACAACATCCGGCTGGTCATGATGCTCAGCAGAAAGTGGCTCCGCTTCATCGGCGTGGCGAGGAACCGCTTGAGCAGCTTGCGAATCCGCATGTCGACCGTGACGAACCCTACGCCCCACAGCCCGCCCCCCATCAGGCTCATGCCGACCAGACCCGGCACCAGGAAGTCGATGTAGCGGCCTCCCGGCTCCTGCGCTTCCTCGTCTTTGATCGTCACCGCGTCCTTCCGGCCGGCCGCTTGCTGCAAACGGCGGTCGACCACATCGCGGGCGACGACATTCTCCGGCTTCGTCGGATCGAAGCGAATGACGTAGTTAGGCGGCGTGCCGATCACAATCAAGTCGGTCTTGCCGGTGCGCAGCCGGTCGCGGCAGGTCGCCGCGTCGTACACGGCCGGCACCAGCCGGTCGTCGGGCTTCAGCGCCGCGAGCGTCGCCTCGGCCGCCGGGCCTGTCTCGACGTCGATGGTGAACTTCTCCATCCGCCGCTCGCGGAAGGCGATGCCGAGCGCGATCACCATGATTAGCGGGAAGCCGTACACCCAGAATAGCGCCTCAGGCTCGCGATAAAACTCGCGCACGCGGGATAGCACCAATTGCAAATAAGGCGAATACCGTTTCGGCGGCGAGGGCGTGCTCATTGCGGCGCTCCCTCGACCGAGTCCTCTTCCAGATGCCGCCCCGCCAGGCGGACGAACACGTCGTCGAGGCTGGCGTGGCGGATCGCCAGGCCGGTGAGTTCTCGCCCGCTTTCATTGACGCGAGCCAGCAGCGGCGGCAGCGCCACATGTGGTTGCGTGACGGACAACGCGTACTTGCCATGGTCGCCGCGGACTTCCGTCACCGCCGGCAAATCGTCCCACGCCACAGCCGGGCCGCGGTCGTCGCCAGCCACGGCAAACTCGATCACATGCTCGCCGCCGAGCGTGGCGATCAGCTCGTTCGGCGTGCCGCAGGCGATCACTCGGCCGCGATCGACGATCGCCACTCGATTGCAGAGCCGCTCGGCCTCTTCGAGATAATGCGTGGTGATCAGCACGGTGCGCCCCTGGCGGCCGAACTCTTCGATGATCGCCCACACTTCGCGCCGCGATTGGGGATCGAGCCCGGTGCTCGGCTCGTCGAGAAACAGAATCTCCGGATCGCCGACCAGGGCGCAGGCCAGCGCCACGCGCTGCTTCTGCCCGCCGGAGAGATTCTTCAGCAGGGCATTCGCCTTCTCCTGCAACGACACGCGGGCGAGCGTTTCCGCCGGGTCCGGGCCCTGGCGATAGAAGCTGCGAAAGAGCGTGAGCGTTTCCATCACGGTGAGCTTTTCGCTCAGCCGGGTTTCTTGCAGCGAGATGCCGATCCGCTGGCGGATTTCGCGATCGGCCTTGTCCCACGGCATGCCGAGGACTTCCACCGTGCCGCTGGTGGCGGGCATCAGCCCTTCGAGGATTTCGATGGTGGTCGTTTTACCGGCCCCGTTCGGCCCTAGCACGCCAAAGCATTCGCCCGCGCGGATTTCCAAATCGATCCCGCGCACCGCCTCGACCGGCGGGCGGCCGGGGTAGGTTTTGGTCAATTGGTGGCAGCGGATGGCACAGGTCATGGGGGGCGACAAAAGGGGGCGTGCCGTGCAGGGAACATCGAGCCATGGGGTTTAGCCCCACGGGAACAGAACACGATACCAAGCAGAAGACGGAAGTGTAAGGCGGATGGTCGTCCTCTATGCCATTACGGACGCATCGCGGGCCAAAACGAATAGTGGTTATAATACGGCTGGCAGTAGTCGATCGTCCGCGCCTTGATGACTGCTTGACTTTCTGCAAGGCGTTCTCCAACAACCATCGATAACCGGTTTTTGCGTCAAGATTGTCATGCATGAAATTTCTTTCACCGTCGAGCCATGCGTAGGATCCAATGACCACCAAGTACGAGTCATCATTGATGGGCATGACCTGATCGCTCGAGTGAACAAAGCTATGCTTGGTATCGACCCACCCGAATTTTTCGCCGACCGAGCGTTATCGCAATCAGGTGACTTGATTTTCGCACGATGCAATTGCGGCGTCGTCGGATGTGGAGACGGAACTGTCAGAACTTCCCGCGACGATTCCACTGTGACCTGGAGTGAAGTCCGCCCTGCAATTCCCGGAATCGAGTCATTCCTATTCTCACGACGCCAATTCGATGCCGCGATCCATATTGCCAAGAACGACTTTAGCTGGGAGACCACAGAACGCAGGGCCGAGCGACTGATAAACGGCCTAAACTTCACCCGCTTCAATGTTCACGGTTTGGCATATCGTTGGGCATCCGGGCGGCTCGATCAGGCGAAAATATCCGTGTGCTTTATTCTCAATTCAAAGTATCAGGTCATCGTTCACGCGCCGTGGACTCATAACACGGTCGAATCCGCAATCCACGCCATCGAACAGGAACTTAAAAAAGCACCAAACGAATGGTCTGATGTTGAGATCATTCTTCCCCCGGCGGCCGATTTTCCGTCGCCGCACCTGCGGGGGCCGGGTTGGCAACGAAAATAGCCCATTAAAATACGTAGCATCGTCGCCGTTCGTCCCGGTGCGATTTCGCGTCACGCATGTCCACCCGCCAGCCACGCGGTGCTGAACGCGGCTTGAAAGTTGTAGCCGCCGATGGGGCCGTCGAGGTCGAGGATCTCGCCCGCCAGGTAGAGGTTCTCCACGCGCTTGCTTTGCATCGTGCTGGAGTCGACTTCACTCAGCGCCACGCCGCCGGCGGTGACTTCCGCTTTCTTGAAGCCGCGCGTGCCGCTGATGGGGACGCGGCACTGCTTGATCGCGCCGATCAGCCGGCGGCGGTCGTCGCTTTTCAGTTGTGCCATCTGCACGTCGGGGAGCTCCAGCGTTTCCAGCAGCGAGTCAACCAGGCGGCGCGGCAGCAGTTGGCCGACGACGCCGGCGACGTGCTTTTTGCCACTCTCGGCGCCGCTGCTGCGCAGCAGGGCGTCGAGCGCATCGGCTTTCGTGTCTGGCAGGAAATCGCACTCCAGCAGCAGATCGACTGGCCTTGATTGCTGAGTGGGTGCCTGGGGCAACGCCCCAGATGTTTCCAACTGCTGCGACTGGGGCGTTGCCCCAGGCACCCCTAACGCGTGCCCGGTGATCGCCCGGCTGACGTCGAGCACGGCGGGGCCGGAGAGCCCAAAATGCGTGAACAGAAACCCGCCGCGGGCTTCGGCCAGAGGTTGCCGTTTACGCTTCGGGCGATCGGCGGCGGCGTCATCGGAAACAGCGGCGTCGGCCGGTTCCACGCGCACCGCCACGTCCGGGAGCGTCACGCCGCGCAGGGCGGCTACCCAAGTGGCGTTGGTGGTCACCGGCGTCAGGGCCGGTCGCGTCGGCACGATCGTGTGCCCTAGCGCCGCGAGCCACGGATAGCCGTCTCCCGTCGTGCCGCAGCCGGGGTAAGAAAGCCCGCCGGTGGTGACGATCACACTCTCGGCCCGATGCGTGTGCAACGGCGTGGCGATTTCAAAACCGGCTTCGCCGCGAACCAGTTGCTGCACCGGTTCGTTGAGCGCCAGTTGGCACCCGCTCCGCTCCAGCCGCCGCACGAGAGCAGCCAGCACGTCGGTCGCTTTGTCGCTCTGGGGAAACACCTTGCCGGTGTCTTCGATTTTGGTGAGCACCCCTTCCGCCTCGAACAGGGCGACCAGCTCCGGCGGCCCGAGAGCGGCGAGCGCGGAGTGGAGGAATTGGCCCTGCTTGCCGAACGCGCGGACGATGCCGCGGACGTCGGTGGCCTGGGTGATGTTGCAGCGCGTGCCGCCGGACATGAGAATCTTCGCGCCCGGCCGGCGGTTCTTTTCCAACAACAGCGTCCGCCGCCCTCGCTCCGCCGCGCGGCACGCGGCGAGCAATCCAGCGGCCCCCGCTCCGACGACGACCACGTCCCACGCCGCGTCAGTCATTTGAGGTTCGCGTGGGGGGCTGTCAGCTATCAGCTATCGGCTGTCGGCTTTTGGAAGAAGCTATTGAACCACTGAGACACAGAGACGTACGGAAGAGAAATGACCAATGTCCAAATCCCAATGACCAATAAGACATGCGGCAGGGTCCATTGGTCATTGGTGCTTGGTCATTGGTCATTAGTTTCTCTCTGTGTCTCTGTGGTAAAAATCTTTTAGCGATCAGTCCCCGGTGCCCACGCCGTCGCCGATCACGATACCGCGGCCGCCGCCGATTTGAATGCCGCCGCCGAAGCGGCCGTTGATCCGGAAGCCTTGGCCGCCACCGAACTGCACGCGGGCACCGCGGGCGCCGTCGACGCGCAGTCCTTCATACCCGCCCGCTTGCACGCCGGCCCCCTGGTCGCCGCGCACCTGCACGCCGCCACCGCCGCCGATCATCACCCCGCCGCCGCGCGGCACGGGTTGGAACCGAGGCCGTGCGGCTCGATACGGCTGCGGCGCAGGGGGCGGAAGCTCTTCGACCTTCGGCGCGGGGCCGGGCACCGGGGCTGCCCCGGGCATTGGCGCTGCGCCGGACATCGGCGCCGGTACGGGCTGTTTGAGCGTGGTCTTGGCCGGCGGCTGCGGCGCGGGAGCCACGGGCGGCGGAACAAGGACGGACGGGCCATCAGAGCCAACGGGCGCAGGTGGTGGGGGAACGATCGCGAGCGCCGGTTTCGCGTCGATCGGTTTTACGTCTTGATCCGCGGGGGGCGGCGGCAGCGCGTCGGCGCCGATCGAGGGCTGAAGTCCGGCCCAGCCCGCTATGCCCGCCAGCAGCAATCCGCCCAGCAGCGCTCCGCGCCGGAAAATGAGCTTGATGTACCCTGTGGCATTCGTGTGGTTGGCATTCGATGACTGTCGCATGGTATGCCTCCTCTGTGTAGTCGAGCGGGTGCAGTCGTGTGAAGGTGGAGCCTCGTGGGGAGCGGACTGCGACGATCGCAGCCCGGGCTTCACGGTCACATTTCACAGTCACATTTCACGGTCGCACCCCATTATATCGAACCGCCCCGCGAGGCGAAGTGCGAGTCGCTGTAACCCTAGTCGTAACTGGCAGCTAGGGCATAGCGTGACGGGTAGTTTTGTGGGACTGCTTGCAGTGATAGCGTAAACGGTACGGCGCTAGCCGGTTGGCTGGATCTGGGGCATCGCTGCGCTCTGCCCCAGGCACACGCCACCCACCCTACAGCCTCCAGTCTCAAGCCTCCAGCCTCCTAATGCGCCGGCGGCTTGAACGACTCCAGAAACTTCGCCACGTCGGCGGCGGAGACGACGCCGGAGGGAGCTTCGACCGCGATGTCGTAGATTCGCTTGTCGATCTGGATCAGCCGACCTTGATAGACCTTCGGCGGTTGGCCGACGTAGTCGACCACGGTGTAGTCGACCGACGGATGGCCGGCGAACTGGGACGACGCGTTGGAGATTTCGTGCTTGCCGCTGCGGCGATTCCCTTTCGTCGCCGAGTTGAGCAACCCGGTGCCCACCTCCTGAAAGTATTCGTCGCTGAACGTCTCGACGTACACCTCGAATGTCGCCGGGCCGTTGACGACGGTATACCGCGTCCAATCGTAGCCGCCGACGGGCGAGACCACCTTATCGGACTTCACTTCCGGCGTGCCGGGCATCAGGACCGAAAACGAATCGGGAGCCTGATACTCCGTGAACGTCAGTTTCAGCGGCGCCTTGCCGCAGCCCAGTGCGAGGGGGCACAACAGCAACAGGGGCAGGAGAGATCTTGATCGCATGGTTGTGGCGTCCGCCCGGGAAAAGTTGTGATGCAGGGGGTCATTATGTATCGCGTCTTAACAAAAGGAAAGAGCGGCGCGGGCAGGGGCGAAAAGGGCCGAAATGTGAGCGGATTGGCGCTAGCCACCGGTCCCCCTGGTGGGCCACGCGACTCGTGTAACCCGCGGCTAGCGCCTTGCGGCTCACAAGCTAGTTCGGCCCGTCAGATGCAACGGCCTGTTACCTGCCATGGATCTAGTCCCTCAGGTTTGACGGATTTTCTTAATCAACCGAGCTGCCGCGCAATTCATGTTGGCGCCAGCCGCGTTTTTTCTTCGCTGCAATCTATCGGCACGCGAATTGCAATCCGCTGGCCCCGTCTTCGAATTTCAACACGCCGCGAGGGGACAGTCCCTTGCCCCCTCGCAAAATCAAACTCGTCGAACGCCTCACCTAACATATCTCACCTTCTATTCACGAAAGGAGTCGACATGCGATCGCTGGCATTGTTTCCCCGCGCTGGAGATTACAGCGTTGGATTTTGCGTTGTCCTGGTAGCCGCAGCGAGTCTCGTCGCCGGCGGCTGCTCGAAGTCGGACGCCAACAAGATCAAAACCTACGCCGTGCGAGGGCAAGTAACGCTCGAAGGCCAACCGGTGCCGGGGGCGTTTGTCGTGCTGCATCCGCAAGGCGTGACAGCCGATACAGCGGCGGCGGCCCCGACCGCGCGCGGTCAAACCGGCGCCGACGGCCGATTCCAACTCACCACGTTTGCCTCCGACGACGGCGCGCCGGCCGGGCAATACGCCGTCACCGTGGTTCATCATCCTACGCAGGATAAAGATGGCAGCATCGAGCCCGGTCCCAACGTCCTGCCGCCGCGCTACGCCAGCCCCAAGACCACCAACCTGCATGTGAGCATCAACCCGGCGGAAAACGATTTGCCGCCGCTGGCGCTAAGTAAATGACAACATCGGGTGCCTGGGTCAACGCCCCAGATTCCCGCGATGCAACATTGCTGGGGCGTTGCCCCAGGCACCCTACATCCAATATTCAACCAACTCAACTAACCAAGAGGTCCTTACCATGCGTCGTTCCACTCTCCGGCAACGGGCCGGCTTTACCCTGGTCGAAATGTTGGTGGTGATTGCCATCATCGTGATTCTGGCGTCGCTGTTGTTGCCGGCAGTGCAGCTTGCCCGCGAGGCGGCCCGGCGGACGCAATGCCAGAACAACCTCAAGCAATTGGGCTTGGCCGCGCACAATTTTCACGACACGAAGGGGAAGTTCCCCTCCAGCGTCCGCCCAGCAGGTCTGACCGCGCTGCCGCGGATCGCCGGCCTGACGTTCCTGCTGCCGTACATCGGCCAGCAGGTGGTGTACGACAACTACGATCAAACGCTCAACTGGAGCGACGCGGCAAACCGTCTCGCCGTCTCGACCGTGATCCCGACATTCATCTGCCCCTCCACGCCCGACTCGAAACGGCTCGACGGCCTGCCGGAAGCGAGTCCCTGGAAGAACGACATCGCCGCGGTGACCGATTACTCGCCCACGATCGGCGTCGATCAGCGGCTGAAGACCGCCGCGCTGGTCGATGAAGCGGGTGCGGGCATCCTGGTGAAGAACGGCGAGCCGAAGATGGGTGACGTGACCGACGGCCTGTCGAGCACGATCCTGTATGCCGAGTCGGCCGGCCGGCCATACCTCTATCGACACGGCAAGAAGATCGGCGACCTGCCGGCCAACCGCGTCAACGGCGGCGGCTGGTCGCGGCCGGCGAGCGACTTCTCCGTGGACGGAGCGAGCGTCGACGGCGCCACGCTGCCGGGCACCGTGGCGATCAACGCCACCAATGGCGAAGATTTCGGCAGCACCGCCTTCCCGCATCCGTACTACGGCACGGAAGGGACCGGCGAGGCGTACAGCTTCCACAACGGCGGCATCAACGTGGCGATCGGCGACGGCTCGATTCGCTTCCTGGCCGACGACATCACGATCAACCTGTTCGCCAGGCTGGTCACCCGCGGCGGACATGAGATTGCCGTGCTGCCGTAAGCGGGAGGCTGGAGGCTTGAGTGACAGTTCCCTTGCAGGACTGCAACCGCCACGGCGCAGCGTTGGACTACCGCTGCCGCCGTGGCGCGTTGCGAGTGACAACCGTGGGAAACTCCCCTCCCTTTCAGGGAGGGGCCGGGGGAGGGTAACGCGTCGCCCCGACGAGTTGCTAGTACCCAGTACTGAGTACTCAGTACCCTTGCTTGTGAGCCGAGGGTAAGTCAGTCGCTGGGGCTTCACTTCGCTGCGCTTCGTTCAGCCCCAGGCACCCAGGCGAGTGCGGAGAATGTTGACGGGTGCAACCCCCGGGCAGAGCCCGGGGTTATGGCGCAAAACCAAATCGCCAAACTGTTTAGCGTCGCAACCGCCGGCAACTCTCTTTCGTACTCCTGCTCCGCTGGACGCAGCCACGGCGGATAGTACAATAGATACCTGTGTAGCCTAATTCCGCGCCGCCCGGTGCGGATACGGGGGAACCGACGAGCCGGCCTGTTGCCGGCTCAGGGGCGAAGATCCTCACCGAGGATCAGGGTACTTTCAAGCCCTAGCCCGTCAGCTAACCTCGTCGGCAGGTGCGGGCAATGTTGCCTGTGCCCAGGTGTGGGCAGTGTTGCCCGCGCCACATTTGAAAGAGCACGCCGTCTCCCAAGCACGGTCTGTGTTCTGCTGACCGTTTTCATCAGGACCCCTATGTCCACTCCCCAAGGCTCGGCCCCCGCGCCGACTGGCCGCCCGTTGCTGCGCGCGGCCCAAGTGATCGTCATCAGCAGCGTCACGTTCACGTTCATTTCCTACTGGCGCACCGCGGCGGTCGTGCTGTGCGACATGTCGAGCACGGTGTACTACATCGGCGCGATCGTCGAGCAGGCCATCGGCAAAGCGGCCCCCTGGTTCGTGCTGGCGGTGATGGTGTTCAGCTACGGCATGCGGTCGGTGTACATCGAAAGCAGCGCGCTGTTCGTGCGCGGCGGCGTGTACCGCGTGGTCAAGGAAGCGATGGGGGGCTTCCTCGCCAAGCTCTCCGTCTCGGCTCTAATGTTCGACTATATCCTTACGGGCCCGATCAGCGGCGTCTCGGCAGGGCAATACATCGTCGGCCTGGGGCTGGAACTCTTGGCCCGCTACAGCAACATCCACCTCGACGAGGGAACGAAGCAGCAGTTGAAGTCGTGGGGCTCCGTCATGATCGCCTGCGGCGTGACCCTGTACTTCTTCCGCCAGAACCTGCGCGGCATTCACGAGTCGAGCGGCAAGGCGATGAAGATCATGATGGCCACCACCGTGATGGGTGTGGTGATGCTCATCTGGTGCGGCGTGACGCTGGTCGCCCACCACAAGACGATTAATCCCATTCCTTCGCCGGTCCCCAATCTGTCGCTCAAGGTCAACGTCGATGGCTCGAAGAAAATCAACGAACTCACCGGCCAACAGGAAGACCCGCTGGGATTTATAAGTCGCGTCCCGTGGCTGGCCAATCAACTGCGCAATCCCACCAGCATGCTCAGCATCATCGGCGTGATGGGGATCATCATCGCCTTCGGCCATTCCGTGCTGGCGATGAGCGGCGAGGAGACCTTGGCCCAGGTATATCGCGAGGTGGAGGCGCCAAAGCTCAAAAACTTTGAAAAGGCGGCGTTCGTCGTCTTCATGTACAGCCTGCTGCTGACCGGCACGTTCACGTTCCTGGCGGTGCTGCTCATACCCGACAAGGAACGAATGACGACGTATTTTGACAACTGGATCGGCGGCCTGGCGATGAACGTGGTCGGCCCGCTGCCGCTGCGGTTGATGCTCAATGCGTTTGTGGTGATCGTCGGGTTTTTGATCCTTTCCGGCGCGGTCAATACGTCGATCATCGGCTCGAACGGCGTGCTCAACCGGGTGGCGGAAGATGGCGTGCTGCCCGACTGGTTTCTCCGGCCGCACCGCCGCTATGGGACGACGTCGCGGCTTTTGTACCTGATCACCGGGTTGCAACTCTTCACGATCATCGCCAGCCAGGGGAGCGTGATCCTGTTGGGCGAGGCGTACGCCTTCGGCGTGGTGTGGAGCTTTGTGTTCAAGACGCTCTCGATGGTCGTGCTGCGGTTCAAGGACCGCCGGCCGCGCGAGTTCAAGGTGCCGCTTAATTTTCACATCGCGGGGCGCGAGATCCCGCTGGGCTTGATCCTGATTTTCCTGGTGGTGTTTCTCTCCGCGCTGGCCAACCTGTTCACCAAGCAGGTGGCCACGGTCAGCGGGCTGGCGTTCACCGCGGCGTTTCTGGCGGTGTTCATCATCACGGAGCGCGTGCATCACAAGCGCCGCGGCGGCGCGCATCACGAGCACCTGGAGCAGTTCAACCGCGAGATGTCGGAGTTGCCCACGCAGGCCAGCCTGGGGCTGACGAAGCCGTATCGCAAGCTGGTGGCCATCCGCTCGCCGCACAACCTGTTCATGCTGGAAAAAGCGCTGGCGGAAACCGATCCGGAAAACACGGACGTCGTGGTGATGACGGCCAAGGTCGTGCCCGCGGACGGGGCGGTGGAGGATCATACCGAGCTGGACCAGTACGACCAGCGGCTGATGACCGCCGTGGTCGATCGGGCCGAAAAGGCGGGCAAGACCGTCGTGCCGCTGATCGTGCCGACGAACAATCCGCAGTTCGTCGTGCTGCGGACCGCGAAGGACATCCACGCCAACGAACTGATCATCGGCGCGTCGAACAAGTTCACCGCCGAAGAGCAACTCGACAGCATCTCGCTGTACTGGATCAGCCTGCACGACGGGCAAGCGGCCCCGCTGACGGTGCGGATTCTCAATCAAAACCGCGATGTGTATCTCGATCTGGCGGGCGGCAGCCGGATTCCCACATTCAGCGCGCGGCGTGCCCGCAGCGTGGCGGAGCTACGCGCCGCCGGCGTGGGCGTAGACCGCGTGCTGCTGGCACACGACGGCACGCAAGCCGGCAGCGACCTGTGCCATTCGGCGCTAACGATGCTCGACCCGGCCGTGGCGCTGGGCGTGATCGCGGTGCCCGCTCACGAAGAGCACGCTCACAGCCAGCACGCGCACACCGGGCAGGGAACGCTCGAGCACGACCTGGATCAGGCGACCCACCTGGATCGCCCGATGGAGGTCCACCAGGTTGCCGGAATCGACCTGGGAACCGAGATCATCCAACTGGCGAAGGAGCTGCACTACGACCTGATCATTCTGCCGCTCTCAGAACACGGCCACACCACCGGCGCCCGTCCGCCGCGGCCGGCGTGGGTGGATTACGTGCTGACCCACGCGCACTGCCAGGTGTTTCTGGCCGGCGCGCCGCTGATTTCGAGAGAAGTGGAAGAGGCGACGCCGCTGGCGAGTGGGGCGCATTAAGCGAAAATAGCCCCGGGCTCCGCCCGGGGGTGTTTCGGCCTCCATGCGCGAAACTCTCTCCCTTTCAGGGCAAGGTCGAGCGTGGCCGCAGCATGATCGCCCGGATGTTCGTGAGGTCGATCCGACTGCCGCAGCGTGACAGTCCCTTATTTCGCTGCGCGAAATGGGACAGTCCCGGGCCGCCATCAGTGAGATATCTTGCACTTGGGAAGCGACCGTTGCAGCTGCGCCACACCGGCGTTGCTGACCTTCGTTTGGCTGAGGCTTAGGTATTCCAGATCGGTCATACCCTTGAGTTGCTCCAGGCCCGCGTCGGTCACTTTTGTGTTGTAAAGGGTCAACATGCGCATTGAAGTCAGGCTCTTGATGTGCCTTAAACCGGCATCGGTAACCTCCGAATTCCAAAGTGTGAGCGATTGAATCCCGGTGAGTCCCTCGATGTGTTCCAAACCAGCGTCGGTAATTCGGGTGTTGTCAAGGTTGAGTACTTGCAGTGCGACAAGGCCTTTGAGATGCATTAGGCCGTCGTCTGTGATGCGAGTGCCACTAAGATCGAGTCCTTCCAGGGACGTCAGCCCTTTAAAATGCGCCATGCCGACGTTTGTGAGTCCCTTCACCCCGCTGAGATCCAGTAACCGCAAATTGGTTAAGACCCTTAAATGAGCTATGCCCGAATCAGTGACGTTTGTGTCGAACAAAATCAATTCTTCCAGCGCAGTCAGATCCTCGAGACACTCCAGATCGGCGTCGGTGATATGTGTGTCACTGAGTTGAATGCGGCGCAACGATTTTAGAGCGCGAATCTGCTCCAGGCTGGCATGCGTTATAGACGTGTTGTGGAGATTGATCCATTTTAATCTGGTTAGCGTCGTGAGATTTTCCAGGCTGGCGTCCGTGGCACGCCCATTGCTGGCATCCAATCCCCGAACGCTGGCGAAGTAATCGACACCGACGCTTTTGACCAGCCATGCAGGCCAATACGGTGGGTTAGTAAGTCTGCGCTCCTGAAAGTCGTATTCAACCTTGCTCCCGCCCTTTGTCAGTTCCGCCACCGCCTCCCGCTGCTGCCGTGCTTTGTACGACCACCACCCAAGTGCGGCGGCGATGATCGTCGTCACGATCAGCAGCGTCCGCAGGCGATATTGAAATAACCGCCGCCAGCAAAAGCGGGGCGGGGTTGCGGCGGCGGGTAATAAGTCGGACGCGGTCATGCTGTTGTTATAACTCTCGGCACCATTTCGGGCTGCGCCAGCCGGCAATTGAGACAATATTACGAACACCCGGCGGCGTTGTGATCTGGCTCGCTGGTGCGGCCATGATATAATTGGGGAAGTTCAGAGGTCGTTCATTCGGAGTCTTTTTCAATGGCGCGCAAACCATGATCAAGCTTGTCGTCGACGCTCAGCTCGAGGCCCAGCTTGCCGAAGCTGAGGGGCTGTTGGAAATCTGCGATGCGTCCGGGCGGACGCTGGGCTATTTCCAGCCTGCGTTGCCGGTGGGCGGGCTGAAGGCTTTATCTCCTTACTCTGACGAAGAGATTGAGCAACTTGGGGAGCAACGCTCAGGGCGTCCCTTGGCTGAGATCTGGAAGGATCTTGAGAGCCAAACAGGAACATGAAGTACACCGTTCTGTGGACCCCTTCGGCTGAGCGCCAATTGACCCGGCTTTGGCTCGACGCAACAGATCGCGACGCGGTTCGCGGCGCCGCGGATCGCCTGGACGAGATTCTGGCCGAGCGTCCGTCCACACTCGGTGAATCGCGCCACGGCGAGTTTCGCATTGCGTTGATCCCGCCTCTTGGCTTTGAGTACAAAGTGCAAGAGGCCGATCGACTTGTCAAAGTGATCGCCGTTTGGACGTTTAAGAAACGCCCTGAACGGCGGCCATAGGTTCTGCTGCGCGACGGGGGCGACTTGCTTGTACTCGAAGGCAATCGCCTAACCCCTCAGGCGATCGAGCATTTCATCCGTCGTGTATCGCTTTTCATTCGACGTAGAACGTCGATCCAGTTCCTCATCGCCGACGCCGGGCGTGACGGCGTCGCACTGAGAAATGTCGGCGACGGGGACAGCCCTGGCCAGTACACGTCCCGTAGCGTCGCACAATTCCAGCGGCCCCCTGAGATCGGCAAGCTGAAGTGCCTGGTGCGCATCCAGAATGATTCTGATCATGGCATGGGCCCTTTTGGAGAGTAACGCCGCCCGCTGATTATACCCCGGTTTTCCAGCGACGCTGGGCCTTCCGCAGGACCGGCGGCTAGCGCCGAACCGCTCACGGGCACTCGATTGCCCAAGCAACTCGCCAGTTCTCACCTCGGCCGGAGGGCGTACCGTATCACCCCCGGGCGGAGCCCGGGGCTATGTTGGGTCGGCCTGGGCGAGTAAACTCTTACTCCTGTGTAGCCAAATACTGTGCCCTCCGGCGCAGCAGCGGGGGAACCGACGAGTCGAGCGTGCCACCCAAAACAGGTGGCGGCCGGCTCCGGGGCGCAGGTCCATTTACTGGACCGGGGTACTTTCAAGCCCTAGCCCGTCAGCTAACCTCGCCGGCAGGCGCGCGCGCCGTTGCTCGCGCCACGAATTGAAAGGACACGCCCTGCTCTTAAGCACGGTCCGTGTTCTGCTGACCGTTGCATAGGACCATTATGTCCACACCCGAGGGTTCGGCCCCAGCGCCGACTGGTCGTCCGCTGGCGCGCGCTGCGCAAGTGATTCTTGTCAGCAGCGTGATGTTCACGTTCATTTCGTATTGGCGCACGGCGGCGGTGGTGCTGTGCGACATGTCGAGCACGGCGTACTACATCGGTGGCATCGTCGAGCAGGCGATCGGCCCCGCCGCGCCGTGGTTCATCCTGGCGGTGCTGCTGTTCAGCTCCGTGGTCCGGCTGGTGTACGTGGAAAGCTGCGCGCTGTTTGTGCGCGGCGGCGTGTATCGCGTGGTGAAGACCGCCATGGGTCCGTTCCCCGGCAAACTGGCCGTTTCGGCTCTGATGTTCGACTACGTGCTCACCGGGCCGATCAGCGGCGTCTCGGCAGGGCAATACATCATCAGCCTGGTGCTGGACCTGCTGGCGCTGCTGAATCCGCATCTGGCCGTTACCGATCCGCTAACCAAAGAGCACATTCGCAACTGGGGCTCGGTGCTCATCGCCTCCGCCATCACGCTGTACTTCTTCCGGCAAAACATTCTCGGCATGCACGAGTCGAGCGACAAGGCACTAAAGATCATGGGCATCACCACGGTGATGGGCGTGATCATGATCATCTGGTGCGTGGTGACGCTGGTGGTGAATGGCCCGGCCAAGCCGCCCGTCGACGCGCACGGCCACCAAGCCGCCACGCAGTTGAGAATGACGCCCGAATTAGATCCAAAGTTTGAACCGGGCGAGGTCGTCAAGCCAGTTGAAGCGGGCAAACCCGTCGAAGCAGGCAAACCGGGCGAGGGTAAAAAGCGGATCAACCTCGTGACCGGCGAGCAGGAAGACCCGCTCGGCTTCCTGCCGCGACTCATCGGACCGAAGGCCACCGATGCCCTGCGCCACCCTTCCAACTGGCTGAGTTTTGTCGGCGTGCTGGGGCTGTTTCTGGCGTTTGGGCATTCGATCCTGGCGATGAGCGGCGAGGAAACGCTGGCCCAGGTGTATCGCGAGATCGAATCGCCGAAGCTGAAGAACTTCCAGAAGGCGGCCTGGATCGTGTTCGTCTATAGCCTGATTCTCACCGGCACCATTTCGTTCTTCGCCGTGCTGATCATTCCGGACAACGTGCGGATGAAGCTGTTTTCCGACAACCTGATCGGCGGCTTGGCGATGAACGTCATTGGTCCGAACTGGGCCCACCTGTGCCTCAACGCCCTGGTGGTGTTCGTCGGCTTCCTCATTCTCTCCGGCGCGGTGAACACGGCGATCATCGGCTCCAACGGCGTGCTCAACCGCATGGCGGAAGATGGCGTGCTGGCCGATTGGTTTCTCAAGCCCCACGCGCGCTACGGCACCACGTATCGGATGCTGGCCCTGATCGTAGCGCTGCAACTGCTGACGATTGTCGTCAGCGGCGGCAATATGTACCTGCTGGGCGAGGCCTACGCCTTTGGCGTGGTGTGGAGCTTCGTGTTCCAGGCGCTGTCGATGCTGATTCTGCGGTTCAAGGATCCGCGGCCGCGCGAGTTCAAGGTGCCGCTGAACTTCCGCATCGGCGGCAAGGAAATTCCGTTCGGCCTGGGGCTGATCGTGATCGTGCTGGCGATCACCGCGGTGATGAACTTCTTCACCAAGGAAGTGGCCACGGTGGCGGGCATCACGTTCACCGCCGGCTTCATGATCGTGTTCACGATTTCTGAAAAGTACCACCAGCACCGCCGCGGCGGCAAAGATCACGAGCATCTCGAGCAGTTCAATCGCGAGACGACCGATCTGCCGTCGCCCGAGAGTTTGGGCCTGACGAAGCCGTACCGCACGCTGGTGGCCATTCGCTCGCCACACAACCTGTTCATGCTGGAAAAGGCGCTGGCCGAGACCGATCCGGAAATCACGGAAGTCGTGGTGATGACGGCCAAGCTGCTCCCTACGGATGGCTCGTCAGACGATCACCTGGAGCTGGATCGTTATGACCAGCGATTGATGACCGCCGTGGTCGAGCGGGCGGAAAAGGCGGGCAAGACGGTGATTCCGCTGATCATGCCCACGAACAATCCGCAGTACGCCGTGCTGAGGACCGCCAAGGATCTGAAGGTCAACGAGCTGATCATCGGGGCGTCGAACAAGTTCACCGCCGAAGAGCAGCTCGACAATATCGCCCTGTACTGGATCAGCATGCACGACGGGCAGTCGGCGCCGCTGACGGTGCGGATCTTGAATCAGAATCGCGATGTGTACTTCGACTTCGAGGGAGGCAGTCGGATCCCGAAGATCAGCGAACGGCGGGCACGCAACGTCCACGAGCTGCGGGCGGCCGGCGTAGGCGTCGACCGGGTGCTGCTGGTACACGACGGCACGCGCTCGGCGAGCGATCTATCGCTGGCGATGCTCACGATGCTCGATCCGGCCGTGGCGCTGGGAATGATCGCCGCCCCAGCAGGGACCGACGGCCACGCGCCGCCCAGCAGCACCCTGGCGCACGATCAAGAGCAAGCCGATCATCTGGATCGTCGCGTGGAGATCCACAAGCTGGACGCCGCTCTCGGCCCGGAGGACTTCGGTCCGCATATCATCC
Organism: Planctomycetia bacterium; assembly: GCA_021413585.1. Lineage (GTDB taxonomy): Bacteria > Planctomycetota > Planctomycetia > Pirellulales > UBA7805 > JAIOPX01. Next base: position 4,859 of record JAIOQB010000078.1, on the reverse strand, counting down.
GGCTGGCGAAAGAGTCGCATTACGACCTGATCATCGTGCCGTTTTTGGAGCATGGCAGGAGCGTGGCCGGTCGCCCCTGGCCGCAATGGGCCGACTATGTCCTCTCGCACGCCCACTGCCCCGTGTTCATGGCCGCCGCGCCGCTGATTTCGCGCGAGGTGGAGGATACTACCGCGCCGGTGGTTGTGGGATGAGGCTGTAGGCTTGAGGCTGGAGGCTTGAGGCTGGAGGCTGGAGGCTGGAGGAAGGCAGAACCAGCAACGCCTCCCCTGGTTTTCGCCTTCTTCCGTGTGCCACTGGATTTGCCAGTGCATGCACCACCAACGGGCTCCGCACATATCTCTCCTCCCTTCCAGAGAGTATGTGTTTAGCGTGCAAGCGTTATGAATCTGACGATAACTCTTTCCGCGTACACGCCGTCCCGGAGGGACGCCTGACAATAGCCCAGCGATTTATCGCTGGGTAGTCGTGAACGCGCATTTCGTCGGCGTCCCGTAGGGACGCTTGAAGACAGCGCACACACGATGAAATGCGTGCGAACCCGAAGATTGCGAACCCAGCGATGAATCGCTGGGCTATTTTCAATGGTCCCTACGGGACCGCCTGCTGAACGCTGACAGCCGATAGCCCCTCTCACACCTTCCACCCATACGCCACGTACTGATTCTCCACGCTGCCGTCGTCGTAGAAATCGACGAGCATATAACCCTCGGGTGTGCCGTGGTGCGGGCCTTTCCACCAACTGCCGCAGACGGCGCCGCAGCAGATGTAGTTCACGCCGGCGTATTGCAGGCGCTCGGTGAGGTGCAAGTGGCCGCTGAGCGCCAGCTTGACGTTGGGATATTTGTGAAACAGCCGCACGATCTGCTGCGCGTCCAGATGCGTGGCCCCGGCGTCCATCGCGGGATGCGTGCGGATTTGTTCCTGGTATTCCACCACCGCGACCGACACGATCGGAATGTGCGAGACGACCGCCACGTTTGTCGTCGCCGGCGTGTTCTTCAGTTCCTCCGCGAGCCAATGGAGCTGCTCGTCCCCCAGCTTGGCGACGAAGTTGACGTCGGGCGAAGCGTGGATGCTGTCGAGAAACAGAAACCGCCAGCTGCCGCGATCGACCGTGCGGTACGACTTCTCCAAACCCACTTCCACCAGCCAGCGTTTCTTCCCCCAGTTGGGCTCGTTGCCGGTGGTGCCGCTTCCCTTTTTGTTCCAACCCCACACGTCGTGATTGCCGACACAATGCTCCACCGGGATCGAGCAATCCTTGATCACCCTGTGCCAGGTGTCCCACAGCACCTTGGCCCGCTCGGTGTTCGCGCCGAGCGTTTCCATCACCGCGTCGCCACCGTTGAAGATCACCTGCGGCGGGTCGGAGAGCGATTGCACGTGCTTCAGCGCCGCCGCCATGCCGGCGTCTGCCCGCAACTCGGGCTCGACATGCACGTCAGTCAGGTGGGCGACGCGGAGCGTGCGCTTGCGCCCCTTCGTGTCCGTCTCGGCCGCGTCTACGCGATTGCCCGGCACGATGGAAACGCCCCCCAGCGCGGCGCCGGCCATCATGGCACCAGCCACCCCCAAGAAATGCCGCCGCTGTAGTGAAGATGTTTTCGAAGAAGACTTATCGGTCGAATTCAAATCAACGTCGAACGACATGGCTGGTCCTCAGGTGGGAGGGAAACGAGCGACCAAGGGAAGGGAGCCGATTCCGCCATTTTCGGCAAGAGGTGTCCACAAATCAACAGGGCAAAGTAGGTTCCGCCTGCCGTCGGGCTAGTGACTGTTGGCCGTAGCGTGCCTTAAAATGGCGCAACCGCCCTACCCCGCGCCACTCTAACAGGAGTCCCTGCCATGCGGATCGCCATTGGATCGGATCACGCCGGCTATCAATACAAGACTCGCGTCAAGGAGGATCTGATCGCGGCGGGGCACGACGTGCTCGACTTGGGGACCGACTCGGAGGAGCCGGTCGATTATCCGCGGTTCATCCGGCCGGTGGCTCTCGCGGTGGCCGAGGGGCGGGCCGAGCGGGGGATCGTGCTCGGCGGCTCGGGCAACGGCGAAGCGATCGTGGCCAACCGCGTGCCCGGCGTGCGCTGCGCGCTGTGCTGGAACGAGACCACCGCTCGGCTGGGGCGGCAGCATAACGACGCCAACGTGATCTCGCTGGGTCAGCGGATGATCAGCATCGAGATGGCGCTGAGCATCGTCGCCATCTGGCTCGACACGCCGTTTGAAGGAGGCCGGCATGCGCGGCGGATCGCGATGATTGATGCGCCGGAGTAGATTTTTTCACCACGGAGACACGGAGGCACGGAGAAGCTCAATGTCTAAGGGAGGAGCTGCGCACGTTTTTTTGGACATTGGGATTTAGACATTGAGATTTTCTTACTTGCGCCAAAGATCTATCGGCCGCTGGGCGTCCGTCTTAAACGGCAGTGCCACCTTCCTGCCCGTGCCGGCCGATTCGTAGGCGGCGAAGATTGCTTCCAGCACGGCCCGGCCGTCCTCGCCGGTGACCAGCGGCGGCTTGTCGTGCTGCACGCAGTCGACAAAATGGGCCATCTCGTGGTGGAAGCCGTAGTTCCACTCTTCCTCGTAGATCGTGAACGTCCAGCCGACCGTCGAGCCGGCCTTCTCGACCGCGTAGTCGTACCCCTTGCTGCTGTAGGTTTCGATGGCGTTGCCATGCAACAGGTCGGCGTAGGCCACTCCGAGTGAGCCATGCACCTCCGCCCGGTCGTCCATGCCGCCGCGCTTCGTCCAGCTTTCCTCGGCCAGGGCGACGCAGCCCCCTTCAAACTCCAGGATCAGCAAAGCATTATCGTCGCCGCGCGTTTTATCGCCGTGGACCTGCGTGGCCATTTGGGCATAGACACTAGTGATCCGCCGGCCGCCGAGCATCCAGCGAAAGAACTGGATGGCGTGGCAACCCATGTCGAGGGCCACGCCGCCGCCGCTGCGCGTCACGTCCCAAAAGTGGGCCGCGTGTGGGCCATCGTGCTTCTCGACTTGCTTCAGCAGCGTCGGCTGCCCGAGCGCGCCGCTGTCGAGCAGTTGCTTCAGCCGCACGTACTTGGGTGTGAAGCATAACTCCTCGGCGTACATCAGCTTCACGCCGGCGGTGCGGCAGGCCTCGATCATCCGATCCGCCTCGGCCAGGTTCAGACACAGCGGCTTCTCGCACACCACATGCTTGCCGGCGGCCGCCGCGTCGACGACCACCTGGCAGTGCAAGTCGTTGGGCACGCCCACGACCACCATGTCGATCTCCGGCATCTCCAGCAGCCGGCGATAGTCCGTCCAATGATGCGGCACGTCGAACTCAGCCGCGAACCGCTCGGCGTTCCCCGGCGAAGGAGAAGCCACGGCGAACAACTCCGCCGCCGTACAATGCTTGAGCGACCGGGCATGAATCGTGGAGATAAACTGCGACCCAATCAGGCCGACCTTTACTCGATCCGGCATGGTATTGCTTCTCCGTGCCTCCGTGTCTCCGTGGTGAATGTCACTTTCCCGTCGTCATCACTTCCTTCCCCTTCTTCAGCGTCCTAAGATACGCCACCAGGTCCACCAGATCCTGCTGGGTCATGTTCTTTTGCAGGTCGGCGGGCATCAGCGAAGTGTCTAGCTTCCGCAGCTCGGCGCCTTTGGCCGGGTAGCTGAGCACGATCCCTTCCACGTTCTTGATTCTGATCGTGTCGGCCGTTTTGTCGGCCAGCAGGCCGATCACCACGGTCCCTTCGGCGGTGGTCAGCTCGTACGTTTCGTAGCCGACGCTGATGCCCGCGCTGGGGTAGAGAATCGACTCAAACATCGCCGGCAGGGCCAGCTTGTCGCCGATCTCGGTGAGATTCGGCCCGGTCTGCTTCCCTTCGGTTCCCACTTGGTGGCAATTGATGCACGTGCCGCGAGTCGTGAACACCTGCCGGCCGCGCTGGGCGTCGCCACGTTCCTTTAGCAGCGCGCCGATCGCCGGCAGGGCCTTTTGATTCCCCGCGTTGGGAAGCGGGAAGACCCTGGCGGCCTCTTTGTGAACGTCGGGCCAGATGGCCGTGGTCAGCGGCACCGCCACCGTGATTTTCAGCCGCTCGTCGAGCTGACCGTCCTTGGCCATTTTGAGCAGCGCGAGCCCGCCGGCGTGATTCCGCGCCAGCGCGCGCGCGGCCTCGCGCCGCACGTCGAGGGGCCGCTTCGTGTCGTTGACAATCGGCAGCAGCAGCGGATTCGCCCGCTCGTCCGCCGCGGTCCCCAGCACGGTGAGCGTGACCAGTGCGGCGGGCGTGTCGGCGGCCAGCGCCGATGCCAGCAAGCCATTCTCGCGCTTATTTAGCAGCACGCGAACCGCGTCGACCCCCAACTGCGCCTGGACATTCGCCTGCGCGAGCGTCAGCAGATCGCCATGCCGCTCATTGAGATTGAATCGATCCACCAACAGCACAAACTTGGCCGTGCCGCGCGTCCGATCCACAATGCCGGCCAGCGCCTTGGCGTGCTTAGGGTCGTTCTTGACGTTGGCGCCGCCGAGGCGCTGGATCGATTCCAGGGCGATAAGCGCCCCGCGGGCCGGCTCGTCGGGCGTTTGCGTCAGAGCCAAATCCCACAAGGCGTCGGTTTTCTCAGGGCCCTGCAAATAGTCAAACGCTCGCATGAAGCGCGGCAACTCGGCGGTTGGCGTGCTGGGATCGCGGAGGATTTCCGCCAGCAGGGCCGGCGTTTGTTTGCCACGCGATCGCCAGACGATGTCGCGCCAGGCCGCTCGGCTCATGCCGCCCGGTTTATCGAGATTCGTGACGGCCGACTTGAACGGCTCGGCCTCCATAAACGCGTCCCACTGGCCGTCGGCGCCGATGCCCAGCGCT
>JAIOQB010000077.1 GCA_021413585.1 Planctomycetia bacterium | reverse complement strand
CATGCGATAGGGCGTGCGATCGGGCGTCAACCCGGTCGCAAAAGTCAATCAAATAGTCGCAATTTTCAATTGCCTTCGCGCCAAACCGTGTCATAATCCTCGCAGTGGCAATGGAGCGTTCCGTTGCACTGGACACTTCGGTTTACTCCTTTTTTGGAGGCGAGTTATGAGGAATGCGAAATCACGTCGTGGAAATCAGGTTTTGGCGGCGGCCGTCGGGGCCGCGGGCGTCATGGGCCTGGCCGCGGGGGCGCAGGCGGTTAACTATTACGATTCCTTCGATGGCAACTGGGTTACGCCCGGCACGTGGGGCCTCACCACCGACAAACCCCAGCTGTATGGCACGAACGACAGTGTATACGTTGACTCAAACATAGTGACCACAAACGGTGGCAGCTATGATTGGGCCGAGAACGTCTACCTCAATACGGGCGGCAGGATTAACATCGCCGCTGGTACCTATGTTAATCTTGATGGGCCGTCATCGATTATCCATTTCAACGGCGGCACGTTGGGCCTTGGAAGCGCCGCATGGGGCTTCCGCGTGGGCGGCCCCAATTCCTATTTCGCCATGGATAAACACAGCACGGTGGATGTTGCTTCGGGTCAGGGAGAGTTGTACCTGCTTAGGTTCGTTGGCTCTACCAGTGGCCCTGCGACCAGGTTAACAAAGACGGGCGCTGGCATCTTGCAGGTGGGTGTCGGGCAAGCGCTGTCGCCAACATGGGGCGGGTACATTGAGCTTGCGGAAGGGTCGATGTACCTTGACCCTAGTGTCAACCTTAACTACGGGGTCCATGTCAAAGCAGGGACAACCGCCAGGATAAGCGGCAACAACGATTATGCTGCCGCCACGGTGTATGGCGGCCTGACGGGCACGGGCGTCATTGGAAGGACAACAAAAGTAACGACTCTCACCGGATCTTCTGCATTCATCGATCCGGGCAACGCGGTGTCGGGAAACTTCAATGCCTTCGAATGGGCCGACCACACCACCGCCGGGACGCTGAAATTCTGGCAATATGACAACGCCAGTACACGCAAACTGGTGGTTACTTCCGGCGCCCAGATCCGAATCGACGTCACCGGCGACGGCAACTTTGGCACGACTAACGCCGACCAGCTTCTTTTCGTTACCGGAGCGAGCACCCCAGGGAGCACTGGCACTGGATACCTGGAACTCGGCACGGACGCGGAACTGCGGATTCGGTTGTTCGATGCGACGGCGGACAACAAGAACTTCACGTTCGACGTGGTCCAGGCCGGCACGATCGCTGGTACGCTCAGCGCCGCCAACGTCAAGTGGTATGACGTCAACGGCACCCTTCTGGGCAGCGGCAACAATCTCACGGCCGGCGAGTTCAAGAACCTGTCGTTCTCAGTCACACAGGACACCAATACTGGCACGGTGGATTATGTGAGAATCACCGGCACAACCGTCGTCCCCGAGCCCGCGTCGGCCGCCATGCTGCTGGCCCCCGGGGCGCTGATGGCCCTCCGCCGCAAGAAGAGGAATTGAGCGGACGACGGGCAGAGACGATTTTCGCCTCCAACAGCGGGCGCCCTTCCTCCGGGCGCCCGCTGGTTTGGCGGATACAAGCCGTGAGGTGGAGAGGGAGTGCCAAGGGAACGCCAAGGGAATGCCAGAGGCATCCGCGCAGGATGCCAAGGAGTACACGATGGATCGCCGAATTGCCCAACCCCCCCGAACCACCCGAATCGGTTTTACGCTGGTCGAGCTTCTGGTCGTCATCGGCATCATCGCGGTGCTGATCGCGATTCTGCTGCCGGCCTTGAAGAAGGCGCGCGATCACGCCATCCGCGTCTCCTGCGCCAGCAACCTGCGGCAGATCGGGATCGCCCACCAGCAGTACGCCACCGCCTTCAAGGGCTTTATTCCCATTGGCTACGTCGAACAGGGCAACATCGCCAGGCCGGAGGCCAA
>JAIOQB010000125.1 GCA_021413585.1 Planctomycetia bacterium | reverse complement strand
TGCGATTTCGACCGCTACATCGCCCTGCAGCACGCCATGCAGCGGGCAGGCGTCTACTATCACCCCAACCAGTTTGAACCGATGTTCTTGTCCACCGCGCACAGCGCCGAGGACATCGACACCGTCGTGGAGCGGTTCCGGCAGGTGGTTGCATGCACGGACCTCTAACGGAGGCCGCGGGCGCAGTGCCAATTCTGGCGGCGGCAAACGGCTATCGGGGCACCGTCGTCGATCTCGACGCCGGCGTGTCCGTGCAAGGATCGGAGTTGGCCGACGCGATCCACGCACTGGCTGAGTTCCTAGTCCGCTCGGGCCTGTACCCCGGCGATCGGCTGGTGCTGTCGCTCTCCAACGGGCCACATTTTATCACTGCGCTGTGCGGCGCCCTGGCAGCCGGGGCCGCGCCGTTGGTGGTCCACTCCGACGCGCCGCCGGAAGAGCTGCGCCGATTCGCCCAAAACGTGGCGGCCCGCTTCATTCTAGGCCCCGCGGCCCACGCTGAGTCGCTCAGCGGCATCGCGTTGCGCAGAACGTCGTTTGAATTCGCCGGCTGGCTGGAGTGTACGCTGACCGAATTGCCCTGCGATGCGGTCGTCGACACCTTTCCAAAACTCCCCGGCGTGCCGCTGCATCCGACGTCCGGCACCACCGGCCGCCCCAAGGTGGCGGCTCGCCCGGCCGATCGCGCCGTGGCCGAAGCGCGACATTACATCGACACCATGACCATCACGCCCGACGACACAGTCCTGTGCGCAGTGCCGATGAGTCACGCCTACGGCTACGGCATGGGCTGCATGGTCCCGCTGCTCAGCGGCGCCCAACTGGTGACCACGCGGCAGTTCAACCCGCGCTCGATCCAAAAGGCCCTGGCGAACCACCGCGTCACCATCTTCCCGGCGGTTCCCGCGATGCTCGACCTCGTGTTGCGGGCCGGCGATGGCTGCACGCGGCCCCGGCTGGTCTTGGCCGCCGGCGCTCCACTGTCGGAAGCCACCGCCACGCAGTTTCGCGAGCAGGCCGGCGTCCGCGTCACGCCGCTCTACGGCACGACGGAAACGGGTGGCATCTCCGTCGCGATCAACGAGCTTGGTGATCTTCCAACTGGCTGCGTCGGCCGCCCGATGGAAGGCGTTGAAACAGCGATCCGCCCGCTCGAAGACTCGCCTGAGCTGGCCGAAGGGGTCGGCCGGCTGATGATTCGCAGCAGCTCGATGATGAGCGGCTATTTGACGCCCGAGGGGATCGACAACAGTTCGATCGAAGACAGCGCAACCGGCGGCGGCTGGTTTGAAACCGGCGATCTGGCCCACTTGGACCCGCTGGGCCGCATTCATCTGGTGGGGCGCGAGAAGGAAATGATCAACGTCTTCGGCATGAAAGTTGTCCCCAGCGAAGTGGAAGAAGTGATCGCCACGCTGCCGGGCATTCGCGAGGTCAAAGTCTACGCCTGCGCTCATCGCTCGGGCTCGGAAATCGTCAAGGTGGCAGTGGCGGCCAACCGCGAAATGCCGGTGGCCACTATTCGCAGCCATTGCGAGGCCCACCTGGCCCCATACAAGCGACCGCAGGTGATTCACCTGGTCGACGCCCTGCCGCGCTCGACAGTTGGCAAAATCATCCGCGAGCAGCTTCCGTAAGGTGGGCCGCGTTTCTTTCAAGCTTTTTCACCACAGAGACACGGAGGCACCGAGGAAGCACTGAGGAAACCCCTAAGGTCTAAATCCCAATGCCCCTTTAAAATACGGGACACGTTTATTGGTCATTGGGATTTGGTGATTGGTCATTAAAGTTTTCTCCGTGTCTCAGTGCCCATATGGTGAAAAAACCGGGCTAGAATTGTCGTGGACCCTTGCCCGAGAATCGACCAGCCTGACCGTTCGTTAGATATCCAGGAATCAAACCATGCCCCAATGGCCGGCCACCGCCGATCCAGCCGCCGTCGAAGCGGAACTGCGGCAATTGCTGTTCAAGCTATTGTCCAGCGAAGGGCTGGCGGCATACTCATCGCCGGACAAGTTGCCTGCCGGCGAGGACTTTTCGCAGTTGGGCGTGGCGTCGATCGACTTTCTGGAGTTTGTGCTGGCGGTGGAAGAGGCGTTTGGCGTAACGATTCTCGACACGGTCAATCCGAACGAGCTGCCGCAGACTCTTACCGCCTGGCAGCAGTTAGTTTTGGCGCGGCTGGCCGCGCGGTCCTGACGCCGTCGCAAGGGCCAAGCATGGCCGGGGCCGCACATGGTAGAGATTCGCACCTTCGACGGCGACTGGCAGCATTTGTCCGACTTCTGCCAGACGCATTGGCTCCGCCGCTACCAGGGCAAAGTCCCCGTCGTCCTCTGGACGCCCGACATGCTGGAATGGGAGCTGGCCGACCTGCCGGCCACGCGCAACTATCTGGTGGCTGCGTACGACGGCGCTCGGCTGGTCGGCTTTATCGGCGCGCGGCCGATGAAGCTGCACTTCCGCGGCGAGGTGATCGACGGTTCGTGGGGCTCCTACTTCACCGTCGACTCCGAATACGAAAAGCAGCCGGTGGCGCTCCAGCTCAATCTCGAACTCCGCCGCCGCCATCGCGAGCGCGGGGCCAAGCTCAGCATGGGCTTCGTCTACCAAGGCTTCAAGGAAAGCCGCGGCCAGGACTTTTGGCTGCGGCAGCCAAAGCTGGTCAAACCGGTCCGGCAGCTTGGCTTCTGGGCCCGCCCGCTGGACTTCAAAGCGGTCGCAGATTTTTCGTTCCACAAGCTGGACGCCATCGCCTCACGACTCGGCGGCGTAGTGCTGGGCAAGCCGTGGCCGCCGCGCGCCAATAGCAACATCCGCGCGTTCACTGCTGCCGACGCCGCGCCCTGCGCGGCACTGCTCGACGCCAAAAGCCGGCAGTGCGATCTAGGGTACGTTTGGGACGCCGCGCTCGCCGCGCGGCAGTTGCAGTTCAAGGACGTATCGCGCACGTTCGTGGCCGAGCAAGACGGCCGCGTGGCCGGGCTGATCAACTATTTCCCGCTGGAGATCGTCGGCAAGAGGTCGATCGTCGCCGGCGTGATCGATTTCATGGCGGTGGACGAGCTGCCCGGCTCGCAAGCGGTCGATCTGGTTCGCACCGCGCTGGCCGACATG
>JAIOQB010000124.1 GCA_021413585.1 Planctomycetia bacterium | reverse complement strand
TGCCGCCGGTGGAAGATGTGGCCCGCGAGGTTCGCCGCCAGGGGGGCCTGTTGGAACTCGACAAGCACAACTGGCCCTGGTCGATGATGCTGATCCCCACGATCCACGTCGATCTCTATGAACTGACTAACAACCACGTCTTGCGAACTGGGTTTCGCTTTCGCACCTGGGCCGAACCGCCACCGGACTACATGTGCGTCGAGCGCGATCTCAAAGGGGGCGTGACGGAAAACGGCTGGATCGACTTCACGCTGCAGAATTACTATTGCCTGCTCGACTGCGGATTCCGCATGCGCCCCACCGCCGGCACCGGCACGGGCGTGCATCCGGTGCCGCTGGGCTACGGCCGAGTATATGTTCACTGCGACGGCGATCTGACGATGGACCACTGGCTGCGCGGCCTCGACGCCGGCCAAAGCTTCGTCACCACCGGCCCGCTGATGGATGTGCGCGTTAACGGTGAACTGCCCGGCAAGACATTCACGCAGGAAAAACCCGAGGGGACGTTCCACCTCACGGGCAAGCTCTACAGCCAGCAGCCCCTGGCGCGGATCGAAGTGGTGATGGCCGGCGAAGAGGTCCGATCAATCGCGGTCAACACCTCACGGGCAAGCTCTACAGCCAGCAGCCCCTGGCGCGGATCGAAGTGGTGATGGCCGGCGAAGAGGTCCGATCAATCGCGGTCAAGCAGCCGCCGACACCTGGGCCGGATGGCGGGTTTCTAGTAACTCTCGACGAGCAGATTCCGCTGACGGGTTCCACTTGGCTGGCGCTGCGCTGCTTCGAGCCAACTGGCGGCGGGCGGAACCGCTTTGGCCACACGGCACCCTGGCACGTCGACGTGCCAGGGCATCCGCTGCGGCCGCGGCATGTGGAGATTGACTACCTCGTGGGCCGCATGGAATCAGAAATCAAGCGCCACACGGGCGTGCTGCCCGAGGCGGCGCTGGCCGAATATCGCAAGGCGCTGGCGATTTATCAGGAGATCGCGCGCACGGCACGCTAAAATATAAAAGCCGAATCCACGAGTTCAAAGAAAGCCCCGCATGTTTGAAAAGAAGCACCAGCCCCTGCTCCCTCCGCCGAAGTTTGCCGCCCGCATGGCGCGGAGCTTCGGCGTGGCGATATTGATCATCGCCGTATCGCTGGGGCTGGGGGCCGCGGGCTATCACTTCTTTGGGAAGCTAGGCTGGCTCGATGCCCTGTACAACGCGTCGATGATCCTGACCGGCATGGGTCCCGTCGACAAGATGGATTCGGACGCCGCCAAATGGTTCGGCACGTTCTACGCCCTATACAGCGGCGTGGCGTTCCTGACGACCATGGCCGTGCTCGCCGCGCCGGTTTTCCACCGCATCCTGCACACGTTTAATTTGGATAGCGAGGATGAGGGGGACGACGACGACAGTAAATCGCAGAGTAAACAGGCGAAAAAGAAGGGCCGCTAATTACTCCCCTCCCTTTCAGGGAAGGACCGGGGGAGTAACACGCCGCCCCGCTAAAAGACTTGCCCATTTGCGACCGTCGTTCGCACCTGGGTTTTCTGGCGTTTACCACCTCGTGGTGGTACAATTCTAGCAGGAGATATCTCACATGACGCCCACACTCAGCGAGCAGCAGCGGGCAGCACTCGACGCCCAGGGGGGAGCGCCAGTCTCCGTCGTGGACGAGCAGACGCAGCGCGTCTATTACCTGATTTCGGCCGATCAGTTCGATCGCGTCCGGGCGCTGTTGGCCGGCGAGGAGTTTCATCCGCGCGAGATGTATCCGCTGATTGCCAAGACCGCGGCCGAAGCCGGCTGGGACGATCCCCTGATGGATGAGTACAACGACTACGATGAGTACCGGTCGAAAAGTTAGTCGCGGGGACGTGGTCCTCCTACCAGTGGCATTTGTTTCCGGTCAAGGAAGCAAAGTTCGGCCAGCGGTAGTCGTGCAGGACGATGGGCTGAACGCACGATTGAACTCGACCATTGTTGCGATCATTACGTCGGTCAATGTTCGCGCCGCGGTTGAGCGATCTCAGTTGTTTATCGACATTTCAAAGCCCGATGGCCAGGCCACGGGCTTGCTGCGAAGCTCAACGGTGAAAGCAGAGCACATCGACACCGTCGATCAACGAGACATCATCCGCACGATCGGCCATTTTTCCGATGACCTGATCCTTGAGTTGGACGGCTGCATTAAGTCCGCACTCCGCCTGAAATGAGCGGCGCGTTTCCCAACCGCACCTACCGCTCCCCCTTCTTCGCCGGCCGCAGCGGGCTCGCGGAGAGCACGAACTTTTTCTGTCCCGAATGCGAAGCGAAGTTGATCGTGGCCGTGCGATTCTTGCCGGTGCCGCTTAGCGCGGTGATCTTGCCCAGGCCGTAGAGGGGATGCGTCACGAGCATGCCGAGCGTGAAAACGTCGGGCGGCACCGTGGGGGCGGACGCTGTCGCGCACCAACTCGGAGAGTTCATTGAACACCTCGACTTCCGCCGCCGTCGGCCCATCGAGTGGCCCATCCAAAGACCCGTCGAGTGGCCCATCCAGAGTCCCATCGTGCGCGTCCGCGGCGAACACGTCGTCCCCCGGGTCCGAAAATTCCTCGAAGCTCCAACCCGGCTCGGCTACTTCCATTTCGTCGCGCGGCAGCTCCATCAGGAATTGGCTGGGAATCGTAGGGCGGCGCTGGCCGCGGAAGTCGCGGCTCTTGGCGTAGCTCAGCTCCAGCTCCTCGCGGGCACGCGTGATGCCGACGAACAGCAACCGCCGCTCTTCCTCCAGCTTGTCTGGATGGTCGCGGCTCCGCTCGTGCGGCAGAAGGCCCTCCTCCACCGCCACGATGAACACCACCGGAAACTCCAAACCCTTGGCGGAGTGCATCGTCATCAGCACCACCTTGTCG
>JAIOQB010000123.1 GCA_021413585.1 Planctomycetia bacterium | reverse complement strand
GTTGGTGCCTGGACTGGGACATGCGGAGTTTATATACAAACGCCGCAGATCGCGCAAGTTAAGAAACAGTTAAGATTTTTCCCGGACGCCATTGGGCAAAGCCAGTGGCACACGCGCAAAGGCGAAAACCAGGGACGAGGTTTCTGGTTCTCGGGTGCTGTTTCAACAGCGCTGCCCCGATCATGCGACCCGTCATCGGATCTTTGTCACTGGTCATTCTTCCCGTTATTTCCCGTTCCGCTGCAAATCCTCGACCTGCCGCAACATCTCCTGCACTTTCGCATTCCCCGGCACCAGCGTCAGCACGGTCCGCAGCCGGTCGGCCGCTTCGGCATACCGGTGCAGTTGGGCCAGGCAGATTCCCAAATTGATTTGGGCGTCAACGTGGTTCGGTTTCAGTCGCACCACCTCTTCCAGGTACGGAATCGCCTTGTCGAATCGTTTCAACTGCATCCAACTGCTTCCCAGATTGCTCAGGGCGTCGACATTCTCGCGGTCCAGCCGGATCGCTTCCTCGAACTGTTGGATCGCCAGGTCGTGCTGGCCCCGCGTCCGCAGCACGACCGCCAAATTATTGCGAGCACCGGAGAAATCGGGGTTCACGGCCAGCGCCTTTTGGTAATGAAAGATGGCTGCGTCCGTCGCGCCGCGCCGCACGTAGAGATTGGCGATGTTGTTGTTGGCTTCGATGTAGTTGGGTTTGATCTTTAGCGCGGCCAGATAGTAATGCAGCGCCAGGTCGTATTTCTGTTGGGTCTCGTACACGTTCCCCAGCGAGTAATTGATGATGGAGCTGTCGGGATTCACTCGCACCGCCTGAAGGTAGAGGCTGACCGAATCGTGCCAGGTGGTCGTTTGCTGGTAGCTGAGAACCGCCAGCCCACTGAGAACGCACGCCGCAATCGGCAGCGCCACGATCCGCGGCCCGCGGGCCACCAGCAGCGCCACGCCAAGCGCCGGTCCCAGCATCGCCAGATACATGTAGCGATCGGCCACGGTCGAGATGTTTTGATATTCAAACGGGATGAAGCCCAAGATCGGCGACAGGGCGGCGACAAACATCGCCACTGGGGCCCGCAGCGCACGCAGCTTCGGCACTAGAACAACCACCAGCAGCACGGCGACGACGATCGCCGCCGCCACGTAAGGCCACCGCGTGGCCAGCACCACGCTGGGGCGGCGGCCATAGGCCGTACACAGGTTCCACGGGGCGAATAGCTTCGAGGCATAAAACGCCAGGGCGTCGGACGCTACCCAAGGGCGATGCCAGAGCCAGGTGGGCTCGTTGAGGGTGCCATCGTGCTGGAGCATTCGGGCAATCACTGCGATGGCGATCACCGGCAACGCCCAGGGGATCAGCGCCGCCGCCACGCGCCACAGCGGCCGCCGCAGATACCAGACGTCCAGCGCGAATAAAATCAAAATCACCCCGCTGGCCGACGGCTTGCTCAGCAAGGCCAGCGCGAACGCCACCCAGCCGGCGGCGTAACAGAGGCCCCGCATCAGCCCGCTGCGCGACTCTTCCGTAAACGACAGATACCAGCCGATTGCCAGCAGCGAGAAGAAGGCCGAGAGCAGCCCACGCTGCTCGGAGACCCACGCCACCGACTCGACCTGTACGGGATGCAGCGCAAACAGTAGCGCCCCGGCCGCCGCTCCCCAGGCATTCCCCACCAGCCGCTCCAGCAGTCGCCACACCAGCAGGGCACAGGCCAGGTGCAGCGTCAGGCTGACCAGGTGAAACAGCGTCGAGCTAGGCGTGTCCATCGGACCGCCGCCCGTTAGCAGCCGGCTGGCGTACGCTTCGGCCGAGAAGAGCATGTAGGAGAGCGGTATGTACATCGCCGCGAACGGCTCGGTCCAAAACCGGCCGATGTGCGCCCAAGTGACCGGCAGCAGCCGCAGGTTCTTGGTGATGTGCAGTTCATCGTCCCATTCGAGCCACTCGAAGCGATGCACCTGGAGGTACACCGCCATGGTGGCGACCAAGACCGTAGCGATCGCGCCGAGGCGCAGCGGCCACGGCGGGCGGTGCGGAGTCGCGGCTGGCGGCGGGCTATTTACAGCAGGGCTGTCCACGAGCTATCCACGATGGGTGGCCTTGAAGGTGCGCCGAACGCGAATGCGAATCGAATGGGACGAATTGTCCATTCCAACCAGAACGCTGCCGCCGAAACGCAATCAGCAACCCGACGCCGATGACGCTGCCGGCAACAGCGACGGCCACCGGATTGTTGCCGTTGTCCATCCGATACATCGCCATCCAGGTGGCGATCCAGGCGGTAACCCACAGCAGGCGGCTGAGCGAGAATTGGAAGCGAGGGGCGGGCATGGGGCGGATTCCGCGACTCACTTGGGATTGGAGCCCGTTACTTGACGCCCTTACTTAACCCCCAGGATCTGCATGGCCATGGCCCCGCAGATGAGAACCACCAGGAACACCCCGATGGTCGCAACGCTCAACAGCAACCCCAGCGTCGCCCGCTCGAATAACGCCGTGACGGCAACCACCGGCGAGATTAACAACACCAGCCGCAGGCCCAGCACAAACAGCGGGCTCGCCTCCGCATCGCTCCCCCGGGTGATCATCCCCGCCCCGGCGAACACTGCTACCCAAAACGTGGCGTAAAGGATGCCGCGGAGCGAGAACTGGAGGCGAGGCTCGGTCATGGACATGGTTCGATCTGGTCGTCCGAAAACTCGTGCTAGGCAGTGACCACGGATGACAACAAGAGCAGGATCGCCAGCCCAAAAATCACAAAAGCCCCCGCCACCAGCCACTGCGTCGGGCTCCCCAGTAGCGTCCCGACGACGATAATCGGGCCGACGACCCCTGCGACCACCAGCGCGAGCATTTGCGGAGGAGCGTAGTCGGCCCGCTTGGCAATCACCAACGCTCCCATCATGACCGCCACCCAAAACGTGGCCAGCAGCAAGGCGCGGAGCGTGAACTGGAGTTGGGAGTCCTTCATGGACGTATCGTAGCGGACCATCAAAGCCGCGCAATGAAGCGCCCACCTGCGAGGGGATGGATTGCCCATTTTTTATGGTGGTCTGTGATTAAGTGTGAAAGGCTCGGCAGCAGGGGGGTGGCTGATTCGGAACCTTGATTTTGGGCATAAGGTCTATATGCTCATGGGATGGGGTGGGGTGGGCGGTATATAAGAAATAGGGAGTGGCGGCCGGGGTCGGAGATTCCTATGCGGGAAAGTGCAACCGGTTGCACCAAGCCAAATTTTGTCGAAAGACCATGCGATTAAAGCCCATATACGCGATTCTGGCGCACGATCGGCTAGGGGCACTTAAAACGGCATGTTTGGGCCGCCGCAGCCACCTTAAGTCATTTTGTGACAGACAGTTCCGATTTTGACGTTTACGTAGCCTGGAAATGTCGATATAATAAACGCCCCCACCGTGCGATCCTTGACCCCGGCTATATTGTCTTTACACTGTCAAGAGAGACGGTGCGCGGAGGCACTTGATGACCGCGACAGGGATGTTGAAGAACGGTCGCACAATTCTAGAAGTGCAAAGAGAGCCGCCGTGCGCGAGCACAAGCGGCTATTATTTTGCGCCAAAGGAGATGGTTATGGAAACTGAAATGCTTGAACTGCGCATCGCCAGAGAAAGCGTGCAAGATTTCCACGATAATCTCATGCAAGCTCACGCTGAGGCAATGGATTGTCTGGAGTGTGAAGAGCTGCTTGATAAAGGCATAAGCGCCTACAAATGGCTGAGCCAAGCTGAGGCTACTCTCCGCGAAGGTGCCGCGCGCGGCATTTGCCCCTTCACCGATAAGCTTCGGCAAGCGCTGGAAACTCTATACTATTTTTGGCTTGACCCATGCAAATATGCTGAGGAGCGAATAGCTGCCGCTCTGGAAAAGGGCTACAATCCTGATAACCTACAAGAGTTTCGGGATTGTTGCGAAAGGGTCCGCGCATGGATCGAGGAGAACGAGTGGCGGAAAAGGACCAGGGCAACAAGCCGCCGACTGGCCAACAGCGAGCCGTGGTGAGTCGCCCCGTAAATCGCGGGGAAATCTACCTGATTGATGTTACGGAACAAGAAAAACAGGCTGGGAACTCCCAGCCTGTTTCCGTTTCCGGAGAGGAAAAGAGAAAAGAGCGGCCTTACTTGGTTGTCTCTCGTGACGAATTAAATCGCGGTTTCTATGTCACGGCTGTACCGCTCTACTCCCAGCAACTTGAAGAACGCAGAAAGCATCGCTCAGCCGTCTTTTTTTCAGCGGGAGATGCAGGACTTAACAAAGACTGCGTTGCCAAGTGTGACGAAATAGGGCCGCTAGATAAGGCTGACATGCCTCTTGCCAGGGGGCCAATCGGAAAGGCAGACGCCGAAAAAATGATGCAGATAGTTAATGCAATTCGTTTTTGTATTAGGGACCATACGGTCACCGCGAACCCAGCAAAATGATTTGGGTCATGGATAAGGATGCGGACCTCTTCAGGCTTGGTAGCTCTTCACTTTTGGAGAGTGGCCCGCGTCGTGGCGATGCAGGGGCCTTATAAGCCCCGTTTGGGACCGGCCTAGCTGGCTGGGTTCGATTCCCCCTCTCTCCGCTAGCGCTTCTGTGCGCGCCCAGCGGCCCTCAGAAGCACCTCCCGCGCCCACGTAACGGGCTTATCCGCTGCGGACTGGATTAAGTCCTTCTCCGCATCGGTCAAGGGAATCTTGATGTTTGCCGTCCGGCGCTCGGCTGCCGGTTTCGGGGGGCGTCCGCGTTTTGTCATGGTGCTTAAATATACCCATAAAATCTTTTGCGTCAACCCTTGACCACCGATGATTATTATGGGTATAATAATTCTCAGTGATTGGGAGTAATGAGCCCAACAAAAAACCCCGGAAGTGGCGTCAACCACGACCGGGGGTCAGACAACCAGGCCGAAGCCCAGAAGCCCTAGACAAGCTCATTCTGGATCGCTCGGCCGCAGAAGTCAAAGGCCGAAGCGATGATCGTAATTGTTTGCCAGCACCCCCGGCGCAAGCCGCACGGCATGACCAAATCGGGCACCACCCGATACCGCTGCTGCGATTGCCGCAAGACGTTCACCGAAAGCACTTCCGAGCTGGCCGGAATGCGGATCGGCATGGACCGGGCCGCCAAGATTCTCACCATGCTTTGCGAAGGGGCTTCGGTTTCGGCCACGGCCCGGATCATGGAAACAGACCCGCACACGATCCTGGACTTGCTGGTGATGGTTGGCGA
Organism: Planctomycetia bacterium; assembly: GCA_021413585.1. Classification (GTDB taxonomy): domain Bacteria; phylum Planctomycetota; class Planctomycetia; order Pirellulales; family UBA7805; genus JAIOPX01. Next base: position 7,133 of record JAIOQB010000123.1, on the reverse strand, counting down.
GCGGTGCGAAACCTACATGGCCTCAGAGATTCAAGGCGTCCACGCTGCCGACGTTCAGGTGGACGAATTGTGGCAATTCATCTTCTGTAAGCGCAAGACAGCGGAGCGGGTGGGCTACGTGGGCGGCTGCGGCGATTCCTACTGCTTTACCGCCGTGGAGCGCAACACGAAATTGCTGCTCACTTGGCACCTTGGGGAGCGAACGGAGAAGGATACCAACACCTTCTGCCGCAAGTTGAAGTGGGCCACAACGGGCCGATTCCAGCTAACGTCCGATGGCTTCAACGCCTATCCCGCTGCCGTGGGTTGGAACCTTGGGAATCGGGTGGACTACGGGGTCTTAATAAAGTCGTTTGCCCCTGCCGCCCCGGACGCCGACCGGATTTACTCGCCGCCCCAGATAATAGGCGCCAAGCGAAAGAAGGTATTCGGAGCCCCGGTCGAAGAGTTTATTTGCACCAGCCATGCCGAGCGGCTGAACGGCTCGATCCGCAACTTTGTCAAACGGATGGGCCGGCTCACCTATTGCTTCTCGAAGCGCTGGGGCAACCACCGGGCGGCCTTGGGGCTGTTTTTTGCCCACTACAACTTCTGCCGCCGGCACCGGACGTTGAAGGGCAAGACGCCGGCCATGGCGACCGGGTTGGCGACCAAAGTTTGGACCATGGCCGACCTACTGGAAAAGGTGCTTCACACATAATCACAGACCACCTTTTTTATTCCAGTTTTTCCATTGGCATAATGTTTGCATTCCTTAACATCGCCGCTCACGCGGTGGTCCAAATGGAAGAGGCATCTCCAGCGGGGCCGGAACAGAGATTGAGGCAATATTCCCGGGGCCGGTTTGAGAAGAGGCCGGTACAGAAGGTCCAACAGAACCCCAAGCACTTAAAAGACTTGAGTGCGAAAAGGTTCTGAATAGAAGAGTACTTCGGGACGAGAAAAGGCACAGCGTTGGGGTGGGTGGCACGGACCAGCATCTACCCCTTGACAGGCGAGTTGGAGGCCGGCGAAAAGCTGGCATCCAGCTCGCCTGTCTCGCTTTGATGTAGCGTTATTGAACACCTGTTTCAAAACGCAACCATCGTTCTCCCCGAAAGGTGGTGCGGAGCGGTTCACACGCTCCCCTGCGGGTCGCGGCTAAACGAGTGAACTCCCACCCTTCACACCCCTTTTTCACACCCTCCTTCCCCCAGCCATGGACTTCCGCGCCCGCCGACCTTAGCCTCAATAGCAGGCCCCACGGCGAGACCTGCAAGCTTCGCCGGGGTTCAATTCTGTTGCCGCTATCAGCACGGCGGGGAGAGGTCTGGCCATGGTTCCAGTGGGCACGATTTTCAAGGCTGCGAAACGCATCGCCGGGCAATGCGTTGCCAAGCGTGCCGCGGGTTGGCACCGTCAGGCCGCGCTCGCCGCGATCCTGGTCGTGGGCGCGTCGCTGTTTACGGCATCCATCACGCCCGCCGCAGAGCCCGGTGTCAGACGTCCCGTGGCCGTGGCCAAAGCGGGCGATGCTTCCGAGTCGGCCCCTGAGTCCAGCAAGGCGGCCCCAGGAACCAGCGCGCCGACCGGCAGCGCCTCAAGTTACGGCCTCCCCCAGGTCCGCTACATCAACGAACTGATCGCCAAGGGTTGGGAAGACCATAACCTGGCCCCCTCGCCCCCGGCCACCGACGGCGAATGGTGCCGCCGCGTCTATCTCGATCTGCTCGGCCGCATCCCCACGGTCGAAGAGCTGGAACAATTCACCAGCGACTACAACGCCGACAAGCGGGCCCGGCTGGTCGATCGCCTGCTGTCCGACGAGTTCGTCGAGCAGTACGCCGGCAACTGGTCGACCCTGTGGACCAACACGCTCATCGGCCGCGCCGGCGGCACCGAACGCCGCACCCGCACGAATCGAGACGGCCTGCAGCAATACCTGCGGCGCTCGTTCCAACGCAACAAGCCCTACGACAAGCTGGTCAGCGAGTTGATCAGCGCCACCGGCACCAGCAAGCCGGGCACCGAAGGCTTCAACGGCGCCGTCAATTTCCTGGCGATGAAGTTGGAAGACAAGGGGATCCAGGCCGCAGCTCAAACGTCGCAGGTGTTCCTCGGCGTGCGGATGCAATGCACCCAGTGCCACGACCATCCGTTTAACAACTGGCAGCAGGATCAGTTCTGGCAGCTTGAATCGTTCTTCCGCCAGACCGCCGCCCTGCGCCGCTTTGCCGGCGGGCGTGAGATCGCTTACATCGAGCTGGTCGATCAGGATTTTGGCGGCGAAGGGGGCGACCCTGAAGAGGCCGAGGTCTACTACGAGCAGCGCAACGGCCTGATGAAGGTCGCGTATCCGGTGTTCACCGACGCCGACGGCACGAAGACCGACTTGCCAAAGAGCGGCCTGGTCAATCGCGTCAATCGCCGCCAGGAACTGGCGAAGTTGATCGTGGGTTCGCAGTGGATGCCGCGGGCGATTGTCAACCGGATGTGGGCCCATTTCCTGGGCTACGGCTTCACCAAGCCGCTTGATGATCTCGGCCCGCACAACCCGCCGAGCCATCCGGAGTTGATGGACCACTTGGCGGCCGACTTCAAGGCGAGCGGATACAATCTCAAGGAACTGATCCGCTGGATCGTGCTCAGCCAGCCGTATGCCCTGTCCAGCCGCTCGACCACGGCGAACAAGAGCGACGACCCGACGCTCGGCGAAAAGCCGATGTTCAGCCATTTCTACCTGCGGCAGATGCGGGCGGAAGAGTTGTACGCCTCGCTGCTCTCCGCCACGGCCGCGGATAAAACCCGCGGCAGCGTCGAGCAGCAGGAAACGGAGCGCCGCAAATGGCTCGACCAGTTTGTGATCGCCTTCGGCACGGACGAGAACGACGAGACGACCACGTTCAACGGCACGATCCCGCAAACGCTGATGATGTTCAACGGCGAGATGATCAAGCGGGCGACCAGCGGAGAGAAGGGAACGCTGCTGGAGCGCGTGGCCAGCGACAACAAGCTCAACACCGATCGCAAGATCGACTTTTTGTTCAAAGCGGCCCTGTCGCGCGGCGCCACGCCGGCGGAGCGCAACGCGGCCCTGCGGATCCTCGGGCGGCGCACCAACGGGACGGAGGCCCTGGCGGACCTGTGGTGGGCGATTTTGAATATGAACGAGTTTATACTTAATCACTAGTTTGGACTGGCAGAGCCATGGAGCGTGACAGATGATTCAGAAAGCCGAAAGCGGAGAGCGGAAAGCGGAATTCTGCTGCCACGCCTTGCGCCGCTTTCCGCTTTCCGCTTTCCGCTTTTCACTCGCCACGTCGACACCTACCGCGGAGATATCCCGATGACCCTCTACTCCACCCCCTCCGGCATGTCGCGCCGCCACTTCCTCTCGCATTTGGCGGGCGCTTCGGCCCTGGCCATCCCGGCGATCGGCTTCACGAACGCCATGGCGGCCAACGCGAAGATGCTCAAGAAGAACCAGAAGGCGGCCATCATGTTGTGGATGGGGGGCGGGCCCGCCACGATCGACATCTGGGACTTGAAGCCGGGCAACCCCAACGGCGGGCCGTTCAAGCCGATCGCCACCACCGGCGACATGCAGATCACCGAGCACATGCCGCTCACCGCGAAGCAGATGAAGCACCTCTCGATCGTCCGCTCGCTCAGCACGCGCGAGGCGGATCACAACCGGGGGCGCTACTACATGCACACCGGCTACGTGCCAAACCCCAACGTCGAGCATCCCGGCTACGGCTCGGTGGTCGCTCACGAGTTGGGCCCGGCCCGCAAGGAGCTGGAGATCCCGCCGTTTGTGTCGATCGGCGGCGGCAGCGTGGGGCCCGGCTTCCTGGGGATGACTTACGCTCCTTTCGTCGTCAATTCCAACGGGCAGGTGAAAGACCTGGCGATGGGGATCGACGCCGGCCGCGTGGATTCGCGGATGCAGCTGCTGGCGTCGCTGGAGACGGGTTTCATTCGCTCCGGGCGTGGCAGCTCGGCCGACGAGCATGCCAAGGTGCTCGACAAGACGCACGACCTGATGACCAGCAAGCAGATGGACGCCTTCAAGACCGCCGGCGAGACGCAGCAAACCCGCGACCGTTATGGCAACACCGGCTTTGGCCGCGGCTGCCTGATGGCCCGGCGGCTGGTGGAGCAGGGGGTGCCGTTCGTCGAGGTCGACCTGGGGGGCTGGGACACGCACAGCGGTAACTTCACCGCGCTGGAAAAAACGAAGCTCCCCGAGTTGGACAAAGCGATGAGCGCGCTGGTCGAAGACCTCGCCGAGCGCGGCATGCTCGACACCACCGCCATCATCTGGATGGGTGAGTTCGGACGCACCCCGCGCATCAACGGCAACGCCGGCCGCGACCACTGGGCCCGCAGTTGGAGCGCGGTCGTCGGCGGCGCCGGCTTCAAGCGGGGCATCACCGTCGGCAAGACGAACGAAGACGGCACGCAAGTCGAGAGCGAGCCGTACACGTCCGAAGACCTGATGGCCAGCGTCCTGCACGGCCTGGGCATTTCGCTCGACACCCGCTTCACCGCGCTGAACGGCCGCCCGATGAAGATCGCCAACGGCGGCAAGGTGATTAAAGAGCTTTTTGCGTGAGTGGCTGCTTGCTCCCTCTCTCTCCGGAGCGATCTGTTAATCGGTGCTGCATCGTGCGGTTCTATCGATAGTTGCGCAGGGCGTGTTCCGACTCGCGGAATGGCATGCCGCACCGTCTCGAAAGGACTGCAACAATGCGCCCGCTTAACCGAGCCTTGGGAATTGCACTCGTGTTGTTTGGCGGCGCGGTGACTTATTTGAACTGGCCAGGCAAGGTAACGGAATGGAATTTCTCGAAGTCTCATTCTCTGGCCGTGGTTGAATGGCCTCAGAGCGTGCCATCCGATATCGATCTTGTTTCGCTTGTGGCGAGCCGTAATGAGATCCTGCGGGTGGTGCTACCGGAGGGGTGTACAATCGAATCGCCATTTGAAAGGGTCCACGTTCACCGCAGAGGAAAAAACATCTTTGGTTTTCAAATCGACCTTGAGCCGGTGACTGCAAAGACTGCCGTGGCGACCGCACGCAGATTCTTGAAGAAGTTCGGCTGCTCACCTGTACGATTCGATGAGTGGGAATCAAAGTATCGCAACGTGTTGACAAGACCTTCCGTCGCGCCAACTTTTTGCTATTACGAACAGCGCGCCGGCTACCAATGCGGAGTCAAGGTCCGAGATAGTTTCTCGACATATTCCCCATGGATTGTTTCAGTCGAGGTTTATTTTGATTGCGATACAGAATCACCGCAGCACCCTGGTCTCCAAGGGTCGGATGGCACGACGCCGGCAACCAGTGTTGACTTGCCTTCCGGCGAGACGGCTGATTGAATAGATGAGCTGACGAACCAGAGCGATAAGTGCCACCGCTGGCTTTTCCAACCCTGCTTCCTACTTCGCCTTTGGAATCCCATCCTATGCGACGCGCCATCGTCCAGGTACTCACGCTATTGCTCCTCCTGTCCGTCGCGCCGCTCGCCACCGCCACCGCCGCCGACGCCCCCCGTCCCAACATCCTGTTCATCGTCGGCGACGACATGGGCTACGCCGACGTCGGGTTTCACCACTGCAAGGACATCCCCACGCCGAATCTCGACGCGCTGGCGGCGGTGGGGGTGCGATTCACGAATGGGTATGTGTCGGCGCCGTATTGCTCGCCGACGCGGGCGGGCCTGATGACGGGGCGGTATCAGGAGCGGTTTGGGCATGAGTTCAATCCCAGCGGCAATCACGGCCTGCCGCTGAGCGAGACCACGATTGCCGATGAACTCAAAGCGGCCGGGTATGCGACGGGCGCGGTCGGCAAATGGCATCTCGGCTCTCAGCCGGCCATGCACCCGCAGAAGCGGGGCTTTGACGAGTTCTTTGGCTTCCTCGGCGGCGCGCACAGCTACTTCGCCTCGGCGGGCATCCTGCGCGGCACCACACCGGTCGAGCACCTGGACTACACCACCGACGCGTTTGGGCGCGAGGCGGTGGCGTTTGTCGAGCGACACGGTGCTTCCAAAAGCAAGCAGCCCTGGTTTCTCTACCTGGCGTTCAATGCCGTCCATACGCCGATGGACGCGACCGACGACCGGCTGGCGAAGTTTTCCAACATTCGCAACCCTCAACGGCGAACGTACGACGCGATGATGCTAGCGATGGACGAAGCGGTGGGCGTGGTGCGGAAGGCACTTGCCGACACCGGCCAGGAGAAAAACACGCTGGTGGTGTTTATCAGCGACAACGGCGGCCCGACGATGCCCGGTACCACGATCAACGCCTCGCGCAACACTCCGCTGCGCGGCTCGAAACGGACGACGTTGGAAGGCGGGATCCGCGTGCCGTTCGTCGTCTCCTGGCCGGGGCACGTGAAACCGGGCACGTACGACCAGCCGGTGATTCAACTCGACCTCACCGCCACCGCGCTGGCCGTGGCGGGCATCAAGGCGGACAATACCGACAGTGCAAAACTCGATGGCGTGAACCTGCTGCCATATCTCACCGGCGAGCAAGCCGGCCCGCCCCACGACGCGCTCTACTGGCGGTTCGGCCAGCAGATGGCCATCCGCGTCGGCGATTTTAAGCTCGTCCGCTACGACAGCAACGCCGACACACAAACCGGCAAAGGCCGCCACCCCGTCACCGCCGCGAAACTCTACAACCTCGCCCAGGATATCGGCGAAGCCAACGACCTGGCCGACAAGCAGCCAGAGAAGGTCGAGCAACTCCAAGCGAAGTGGAACGCCTGGAACGCCACGCTGGTCAAGCCGCTGTGGGGAGATGACCGAGTCGACAACGACGGTCCCGAGCCGGGTGGACCCAAGAAGCGGCGGGGGCAGGCAAAGTAGTGGTGTCCGATCCTCGTGCCAGCTCTTTTCTCGGTGTTCCACAGCAGTCGATTGCCCTTGATCGGTCACGTTCGCTGGGTCGTAGAATTTCGTTGCTAGACGGCCGCAATCCCCTTACGATTACAGTTGCCGCCGGTCGTGTGTGAAACCAAGGCCGCCTGTAGTGGAACTCGGCGGGGTAAGCTTCCGTCCAAGATCATCCACGTTACCCGCCGTCACTTGGAAGCTGGGGGATGTTGACCATGAGCAGCCTGTTGGCAAGGTCTG
>JAIOQB010000011.1 GCA_021413585.1 Planctomycetia bacterium | reverse complement strand
GTAAAGCACAAGACCGGACGGATGGGGGCCATAGAGGCATCACTTGCGGCCAAAACCAGCTTTAGATCAATCCTGCCCAGCAGTTCGCATAATCGGCGGAGACTTGGCCGGCGTGAACGCGGATGGCGCCTTCGGCGCGGCCTTCTCGGTCACCGGCCCCTTCGGCGCAGTGCTACCACTCCCCGGCGATACGGGAACAGAAGGCGTCGCCGCCGGTTGCTGCTGCACCCAACTTTGCCAGCGATCCGCCGCCGCTTTGCGATGCGCCTCGTCGGCAAAGCCCATCGTGTTCTGCACGTACAGCGTCTGCGGGTTCGTGGCAATGCGCTCGAACCCAAAATCCTTGGGGTTCTTGCCGTGTAGATGAATGATAGACGCCAGGGCCACGTCGCGCAGTTCGCAGCGGAACTTGGCGCGGGTTTGCGCCTCTTGGTTCGGATCGCACGAAGTGGTGTCTTTGAGCAGCGGTTCCAGCAGGGCCGTATTGGAGCGGGTGCCCAGCTTGCCAATCGCCAGGATCGCGAGTTGGCGGACGTACGGCTGCTGGTCGGTGCGTTTAATCAGGATCTCGGCCGGCACCAGCCCTTCCTTCAGGTCGTACCGCATCCCCAGCCACATGCTCTGAAACGCCAGGTTGCCGCCGGCCGTCCGCTCGATCCAGCCGCCAAGCAGCCGCCGCGCGGGTTGCTCCTTCGCTCCGCCGGACAGTTCTTCGACCATTTGCGATTGGTGGAATAGTTGATAGATCCGAATTCCTTCGGCGTCGCTGACCGAAACATTCGGCACGCACACCGCCAGCATCAGCGCTGTGATCTTGCCCAGCGGCACGCGGGCGGACTGCGGCTCGCTAAAGCGACCGATCGTCGAACGCTGGCGGGCGAGCGAGGCGATCAGCGAATCGCAGCGGTTGGCGATGGCGTCGGCCGCGCGAGACGAGTTTTGCTCGACGGTTTCCAACAGCAGCGGCTCGGCTCGCACCGCCTCGGCAAACAACTGCCGGGCCTGTGAGCTTTTACCGGCCATGGCGCTGAATGTTTTCCAACAAGGAAGGTCGGGCGATTGGCTGCCGTCCGAATCGGCGACGAACGCTTGCAGCCGGGCCTGGAAGTCGGCTTCCAACACGCTTACCAAAATGCGCTGTGCCCGATAGCGGACTTCGGCATCCTGGCTCTGCAGTGCGCCAAGCAGGGCACTCTTGGTCACCGGGCCTAGTGCTTCCAAGTCGCGCGACGCTTTTTGGCGAATCGCGAACTCGGGATCGCCCAGGTTTTGCACCAGCGTGGCGATGCGGGCTTGCAGCGCCTCGGATGTGCTGGCCGCACGCGGCACAGATGTGCCGTCTACAATCGGAGCGCTGGCCACCGCGGCCGGCGGAGCCGAGTTGTCGGCCGCCTGCAACATCGTCGGAGCAAGCCAGCCGGCGAAAACCAGGCAGCCGGAAATGCCAAGGCAGTGATTGAGCAGAGCGCGATACCTGGTTGACCCCACGTCGCACCTCGCACGGGATGGAGATACCTGCCGCCCTACTTGTTCCCTGCTGGAAAAGGGCCCCGGCGGCTATAGCGTCCATTCTATCGCATCGCGCTGGGTTTCGTCCACAATTGGAAATGAGCCAGCGGGTAGTTGCTGCCCGAGTTTCCGCCGGGTAGAATGCTGGGTAATGTGGGATTTGCGGCCGCTTGCAGCCAACAACTGCTAAAGTGCCATTGCCGTCGCGTCCCGGGTTGCCTTTTCCGCCGGTAGCGATTGTGCTGCCTGCCAGGACTCTCACCCGGACCGCTGGGCAATCAACCTGACGTAGGCCAGCCGCGAACGCCCTCAGAGCGCCGTCGCGGCTTTTTTGTTGGATCCCTGGCTGGTCCGCGCTGCGACGCTGCGTCCGTTGGCCGCCGTACAGGTTCGCTCCCATGACTGCGAAGAAATCATCACAGGCACCGCTGCCACAGCTCGCTCCCGATCCGGCCGTGCCGCCGGGCTTTTCCACGCTCGCTGTCCACGCTGGCGAAGCGCGGCAAAAGGTGGGAGACGCGATCACCGACGCCATCTTTTGCTCGTCGACCTACACGTTCCCCGACACGCAGGCGGTGATCGACTTCATCGAGCAGCAGCAGCCGCGCGAGGAATACGGCCGCTATGGCAATCCGGGCGAGCGGGTCATCGAACAAAAGCTGGCCGCGCTAGACGGCGGCGAAGCGGCCCTGCTGTTCGCCAGCGGCATGGCGGCGTTTGTGGGCCTGCTGATGACGAAGCTCAACTCGGGGAACGAGGTGATCTTCTTCGACGAATGTTATCACCGCAGCCGCGAGTTCTGCACGAAGCACCTGGCCCGGTTCGGCGTGGTGACCCGGCAAGTGCCGGCTTGCGATTACGACGCCATGGCGGGGGCGATCAACTCCCGCACGAAGCTGCTGGTGAGCGAATCGCCGACGAACCCGCATTTGAGCGTTGTCGATCTCGATCGCTTTGTTCGGCTGGGGCGCGAGTATGGGGTGGAAACGCTGATCGACGCCACGCTGGCCACGCCGTACAACCTCCGCCCCCTGGCGGCAGGGGTCGATTACGTGCTGCACTCGGCGACCAAATACCTGGCGGGGCACAACGACCTGCTGGCGGGCGTATTAGTCGGCCGCCGCGAGCCGCTCGAAGCGGTTCGCAAGCTGCGCGGGATCATGGGGAGCATCAACTCGCCGCAGAATTGCTATCTGCTCGGCCGGGGGCTCAAGACGTTTGAACTCCGGATGCGGCGGCACAATGAGAACGGTCTGGCGGTGGCCCGGTTCCTGGCAGCCCATCCGCGTATCGAGAAGGTGCTGTACCCCGGCTTGGAATCGCATCCATATCACGAAGTGGCGCGGCGGACGATGCACGGGTTTGGCGGGCTGGTGACGTTCTACGTCAAAGACGCCGATTGGCGGCAAACCGCCGCCGTGGTCGACGCGGCGCGGATACCGCGCATCGGCCCGAGCCTCGGCGGCGTCGAATCGCTAATCGAGCAGCCGATGGTGATGAGCTACTTTGAAATGTCCCCCGAGGACCGCCAGCGGTTCGGCATCGCGGACAATATGATTAGGCTCTCCTGCGGCGTGGAGAACTCGGAGGACCTAGTAGCCGACCTGGGGCAGGCGCTGGATGCGCGGTAAATGAATAGTTTGGCAAACGTTTTGTTTGGAACCACAGAGGCACAGAGACACAGAGGGAAATTAATGACCAATGACCAAGATTCCAATCTCCAATAAAGTTGGTAACTTCACTATTGGTTATTGGAATTTGGTGATTGGTTATTAGCTACCTCTGTGTCTCTGTGCCTCTGTGGTTCAAAACAGCTTACTTGATGGCGGCAAAACTCATGATGCAATTCCGTACCCGCGCGATTCACGTTGGCAACGGGAGTGGGGCCGTTATGACTATTCGCGCAGCGGCAACCCGACGCGCGACGGCTTGCAGGCGACCCTGGCCAGCCTCGAAGGGGGCGTCGGTGCACTGGCGTTCAGCTCCGGCATGGCGGCCACGCATGCGGTGACGATGCTCCTGTCCAGCGGCGACCATGTGGTGACCAGCGCCGACTGCTACGGCGGCACGTACCGCCTGCTGCACAAGGTGTGCGACAGGGCAGGGCTGACCGTCAGTCTGGCGCCGTCGCACGACTTGGCGGCGGTCGAAAAGGCGATTCGCCCCAATACAAAGCTGCTGTGGATCGAGACGCCCGGCAATCCGCTGTTGAGCATTACCGACATCGCGGCCTGCGCGAAGCTCGCGCACGATCGCGGCCTGCTGCTGGGCGTCGACAGCACGTTCGCCACACCGGTGCTGACTCGCCCGCTGGAGTTGGGGGCCGACATTGTCATGCATTCGGCCACGAAGTATCTGGGTGGCCATAGCGACCTGCTAGGCGGGGCGCTCGTCGTTCGCGACAAGGCACTCTACGACCGACTGTACTTTATTCAGAACGCCACCGGGGCGGTGATGGGGCCGCTGGAGTCGTTTCTCTGTTCGCGCGGATTGAAGACGCTCGAGCTGCGCGTGCGCGAACAATGCCGCACGGCGGCGCAACTAGCCGACTATCTGGCGGGGCAAAAGCAGGTTCGCCAGGTGTATTATCCTGGGCTCTCAACGCATCAGGGACATGAGTTGGCCGCTCGCCAGATGGACGGCGGCTTTGGGGCGATGATCTGCTTCGACGTGCAGGGGGATTTCCAAGTCGCCAAGAACGTGGTGCAGCGGACGCGGCTGTTTCATCTGGCGGTCAGCCTCGGCGCGGTGGAGTCGCTGATCGAGCAGCCCGCCGCCATGTCGCACGCCAGCTACGACCCCGCCGCCCGCGCCGCGCACGGTATCACCGACACGCTGGTCCGTCTGTCCGTAGGGTTGGAAGCGTTTGAGGATCTGCGCGACGATCTCGACCAAGCGCTGCAGGCATCGGCAACTGAATGACCAATGACCAAATTCCAATCTCCAATAGGACGTGGGCAAAGCGTCTATTGGAGATTGGAATTTGGTCATTGGAATTTTGCTGCGCCAGCACCGCTAGCCCCGCTCCATAGCGCTGCGTGCCTCTGGCAATCTGTATCGATTTTTCCAGTTGTGCCGGTTTTGACGGAAGTTCCAGTCGTAGGGGTTCCGATACCTAGGTAGCAAATTCGGGCGGGGCGAGTCGTTCGCCTGCTCGATCGCGCGCCGTGCAATAGGGATGGAACCAATGATGGCATTGCGAAAAACACTCTGTGGACTGGCCCTGGGTTCGCTGGCGGCATTCGCCGGCAGCCGGACCAGCGAAGCATTGGCGGCCGATCTGGCGTGGCAGTCCGGCCAGCAGGCCGCCCCGGCGGCGTATCAAGAGCCGATCGGCGGGCGGATCGATCCCTGGAGGAACGACTCGCAAGTCCGGCCCGTATCGTCCATGGAAGAGCGCCCCGCGCCGGAGGATCTGTCCCCCGACGCTCCGCGCAGCGAACGTCCGGTCCGCCGGCCGACTCGCCCTGCGGCACGGCCGACGTATCGCGTCGCCGCAGCGCCTCAGCAATCACAATACAGCGCGGCCCCGTGGCAAGGCCGGCCCGGGACTCAGCCCGCCGGCGTGCAAGCACAGCCCAGCTACGCGCCGCCGGTCAATGGCGGCTACCGCATCGCCGCGCGCCCGAGCCGCATGCAGCCGGAAGCAGTCGAAGAAGTCCAGCCGGGCGAAGAGATCGTGCAGCCTGGTGAAGCGGTTCCCCCCGGCACTGTGATGGACGACGGCACCGTGATCGAAGGGGATGACCGAGGCATGGGCGAGGGCTTCGTCCCTGAAGGTGGCGACGACAACTGCGATGGCCGCTGCTGGATGTTCCGCTGTCCCAAGTGCCCGCCCGGTTGCATTCCGGCACCCGAGTGGCCGAACGACATTGATATCATCGGCGGCGTGCAAGGCTTCAAGGGCCCGATCGATCAAGGTCGCGCCGGCAACTTTGGATTCCACGAAGGGTTCAACGTCGGCGGTCCGCTGTGGCTGGTGAATTTTCTGGGTTGGCAGGCCGGCGGCAACTGGACGCAGAACAACTTTAACGGCGATCAGTCCACGGGCGTGTATCGAACCGATTCGCGTCAGCAGGTGTTCGCCACCGCCGGCTTGTTCAGCCGGCCCGGTTGCTTCCCCATTCAAGGCGGCGTGGTGATCGACTGGCTGCACGAAGATTATGGAGTCGAGTACGATTTGACCCAGGTGCGTGCTGAACTCAGCTACGTCGGCTGCTGGGCTGAGATCGGCTTCATGGGTGCCTTCCACATGAAGACGCAAGACGTGGACTTCCGCGAAGAGTCTTCCCGGTTTGAAGGGCTGGTCAAGCTGCAATCGGTGGATCAGTATTGCCTGTTCCTCCGCCGCAAATTCGACAACTGCGGAGAAGGCCGCATCTGGGGCGGCGTGACCGAGAACGGCGACGGCATCGTGGGCTCGGACTTCCGCGTGCCGATCTCCAACAGCTTCTTGATTCAAGGGAGCTTCAACTACCTGATCGCGAGCGACAACGGCCAGAACGGCCAACAAGCCGAGTCGTGGGGACTGGGCCTCGAACTCGTCTTCCAACCGTTCTGCCGGGCTCGCAAGTCGATGAGCGATCCGTATCGCCCGCTGTTCAACGTGGCGGACAATGCCCGGATGTTTGTGGAGCCGAAGGAGAATTAGTGACGTCATAGCCCCGGGCTCCGCCCGGGGGTTGCACCGCTCAACGGCTTTCCTGCGTGAGCCGCGGGTAGCACGAAAGACGTGGCCTACCCGTGGGACCGGTGGCTAGCGCCATTCCGCTCACTTCAGATCCCGCCCGGCAGGCGGGATCTACTGGGGCCGGCCCCCTCGGGGAGGACCACCTCGGCCGCCTCCGCTGCGTCCGCCACCGCCGCCACGTCGGCCGCCGCGACCGCCGCGGCCGCGGCCTCGATCCCCATACCCGCCCGGAGATCGCGTGCGGGCTTCCAGATTCTTGGCGATGATCGTGCCGACGCTCTCTTCCCAGGTGGGAATGTTTTGATGGAGCGATTCGCGGTGCTCCCCTTCTTCGTCGTCGTGGCTGTCGCTCAGATCGTCTCCCACGCCGACGTCGACATCATCGTCCAAATCGTTTTCGGAGTCGTCATAGTCGCCGCCGTCTTTGCTGGCCGACCAGGAGGCCACGGCGTCGCTGGAATCGTCGTCGTCCTCGTCGAAGCTGCGCGTGTCACGACGACGGGCAGCAGCATGACGCGGAACAACATCGCGTGGATCAATGTCCCGTGGGTCAATGTCGCGGGGATCGATATCGCGCGGATCAATATCAGGAGAAATAGCTCCGCGCGGTTCGTCCAGTTCGACAATGTCAAACTCGTCGCCATGCGCCACGCCATCGGGCACGTTCTCGCGATTTGCTTCATCCACGCGCGGTCCGCCGCGAGACCTGCGCCCGCCACGGCGCCGGCGGCGTCGGCCCCGACGCGGTTCGCCTGAGGGAGAAGTTCCAGGACGCGACGCCTCACCGCCGAACGAAGTGGATGGCCCGGCCGTCGCCGTGCCCTCTTCTTCGATGATCTCGATTTCGATTTCCTCTTCATCGTCGTCATCATCGAGCGGCGGCTGCCAGCCCGGAGCGGGGGCGGATTGGCTGGGAGATGAGCCGTATGGAGCGGCGCCTGGCGCCGCACCCGTTTGACCCGCGCCGGACGATTCGCCACGGCCCCGGCCACGCCCTCGGCGGCGGCGGCGGCGGCGACGCGGCCCACGCTCGTCGGACGAGCCTTCGCCCCGACCTTGCTCGCCACGGCGCGGGTCCGAGGACTGCCCCGACTCCGATCCGCCCGCCGCTTGCGAAGTGCTGCCGCGCTCGGAATCGAAATCGATTTCGCCTTCTTCGATCACCTCGAAGTGATAATCTTCGTTCGCCACCGGATTGAGGATTAGCGGCGTGCTAGCCACTGGACGGGCCTGCACCGGCGGAGCCCCATACGGCGGGGCCTCAACGGGCGGCGCCGGAATCGACCAGTTCGACGCGGGGCGTGCGACCGGCGGAGCCGGCGGCGGGCTCGAATACGATGTCACCGGCGGCGCCGGCGGAGGGGATGGCGCATGAACGGGCGGCGGGGCTTGGGCCTCGACTCCCAGCGAACTGGCCAGGTCGGACCAACTCGCAGCCTTCGGCCGCTGGATGCTCGCGCGGGACTGGACCGGGCCGATTTCGCCAGGGAGCCGGATTACGGCTTCGGCAGACTCGGTCGCCGGGGGAGCATCAGCAGCAGGGTTGGCCCCCAACTCAGCGGCCAGTGATTCCCATTTATTCGGTTTGCCGGATGGTGTCATCGATTCACACTCGATAGTTGCTTCAGGTCAGTAATCGCGATAGTCAGTATAAGGCGTTGGCCCCCAGGGCGAAAGGCGGACTGGCGGCCCGCTGGTATGCTCCTGGGTGCCCCCAAAGCATTACAATATCTGCGGTAGAATACGACGAGACGCTTGAAAGCGTGCCCGGAGAGAACCATGTATCGACCAAGAGCGAATCGCGTCTGGCCGTGGATTGCCGTACCTTTGGTGGTGTGTGGCGGTTGCTCGCCGATGGCATTTCCGCCGGCCCAAAAGCCCGCGGCCGGCCCGGCGGTTAGTGCTGCGGCCCCTGTCGCTCCCGCTTCCAAGCCCACGACGGCCGCGTCTTCGGCTCGGCTCTTTGACGGCAAGACCCTGGCCGGCTGGAAGACCGCCGACGAGGTCGAGTTCACCCGGCACGGCAAAGTCGAGGTCCACGACGGTGCGATCCAACTCGCCGCCGGTGATCCGGCCACCGGCGTCGTGCGGACCGATACCCCACCCACGGACTCCTACGAATTGACTCTCTCCGCCAAGCGGACCGAAGGGCAAGACTTCTTCTGCGGGCTGACGTTCCCCGTCGGCAAGGAAAGCTGCTCGCTGATCGTCGGCGGCTGGGGAGGGCAAGTCGTGGGCCTATCCAATGTTGACGGCGCCGCGGCCGACGAGAACCAGACTACCGTTCAC
>JAIOQB010000010.1 GCA_021413585.1 Planctomycetia bacterium | reverse complement strand
TCACGTCGCAGACCCTCCAACTCCGACCGCAACTCCGCCAGATCGGCTCGCAGGGCCGCGTCGTGCGGCAGTTGGCTATCGATCACCTGGCAGCCGTGCAGCACGGTGGTGTGGTCGCGGCCGCCGAGATAATCGCCAATTTGCTTGAGCGAACTGCCGGTCAGATGGCGGCAGAGGTACATCGTCACCGCGCAGGCGGCGGCCACGCTGCGGCGTCGCGACGATCCCTTCAGGTCCGCCACCGTCAACTGCCGCCGTTTGGCCACGCGGCCGGCGACCGTGCTTAGTTTTAACGTGCCGCCGCGGCGTTGCCGGGCGATGTATTCTCGGGCGGCGAGCGCCGTGAAGTCCCCGGCCCGCGCGGCAACCAGTTCGTCCAGTGCCGCCAGCAGCGGCCCGGCCGGCAGCGGCAATCCGGCGGCCAGCACGTCGATCGCATCGCTGGGGAGCTTGACTCGCAGCCGTTCGGCACCGGCTCGCAACAGGGCTTTGCGCGTCGGCACTTCAGGCGGAGCGATGGTGACCACCAGCCCCGCCCCCAGCCGGCTCCGCAGCGCGGGCGAAAGCAGCTTGATCTCCGCAGGCCGCAGCCGCGAGGTGGCGATGAATGCGCCGTCATTGCCGCAGATCGCGTCGATCGTCGACGCCAATTCCACCTGCGCCGCGGGGTGCGGACCGAGCAAATGCACGTCGTCGATCACCAGCAGAGACTTCGAGCGAATCCGATCGCGCCACGCGGCCAACCGCCGCGGGCCCCGAAGCTGAGCCAGGTCGTGGCAGAATTTGGGGCCGTCGGTCAATTCGATGTGCGATGCGCGATGTGCGATGGAGGATGTTCGCGCGTTTGAAGGCGGGACGTTTTCATCGAGCGGCCATGTGGCGGCTAGCCCTTGGGCGAGCCGACTTTTGCCGGTTCCGGCGGCGCCGCACAGCAGCAGCGGATTGTAGTTGCCCGCGCCGCAGCGCAACGCGGTTACCACGGAGGCGAGCAGGCGGTTTTCGCTGCCGACGAGGAATTCAATCTCTGGGAAATCCGCGTCGGGAGCCGCTTCGCCCTTGGCGGACGAGCCGGCCGCCGTCGCGCGGCGCCGCTCAACAGCAGGCAAAAGCGGAATCGTTGACACGCCGTTAACCACAAAGGCTCCGTCCAAAATCCGGCTAAAAATCGAGGGCCCAATCAGGCAGCTTAGAGGGCCGATTTTGCAAACCCGGATTATACCGGTTTTCCACCGGTTCGGGGAGCCATCAGAGGCGATTTTCGCGGAATAGATTGTCGCTGCAAGTCGTTGCAAATATTGAGGATACGGCGGGCCGATTCATCGACCTCGGCGGCCGTGGTCGTGGCTCCAAAACTCAGCCGCAACGAGCCTCCCGCCAGGGCCTCCGGAACCCCCATCGCCAGCAGCGTGGGGGACGGTTCGCTGCTGCCGCTGGCACACGCGCTGCCGGCCGAACAGGCAATGCCAACCTGGTCCAAGGCCATCAGCAACGCCTGGCGATCCAAGCCCGCGAAGCCGACGTGCGACGTGTGCGGCAGCCGCGCGGCCTGCTCGGCATGGATCACCAGATCGGGCCAGCCGTTGCGCAGAGCGGCCTCGAATCGGTCGCGCAGCCCGGTCATTCGCTCCTGTCGCTCGCGCGCCTCGTCGTGCCACAAACGCAGCGCCGTGGCGAAACCCACAGGCAACGCCACCGACTCGCTCCCGGGGCGCAGAGCCGCTTGTTGAAACCCGCCGAAGAGCTGCGGCGCCAGTTGCACGCCGCCGCGAACCAGCAGCGCGCCGACCCCCCGCGGCCCATGCAGCTTGTGGGCGGAAACGCTCATCGTGGCGGCGCCGAGCGCGTGAAAATCAATCGGCAGCTTTCCCGCCACCTGCACGGCGTCGGTATGCAGCGGCGCGCCGCGGGCCTGGCACAACGCGGCCGCCGCGGCCACCGGCTGGATCGCACCCGTCTCGTTGCTGGCGAGCATCAAGCACACCAGCCGGGTATGCTCATTGATCGCCGCGGCCAAGTGATCGAGATTTATCGTCCCGCGCGGATCGACTTCGACGCGGCGCACGATAAGGCCATGCGCGGCTAGAGCATCGGCCGGGCCCAGCACGCTGGGATGCTCCAGATCGGAAACAATGATCTCGCCCGGTGGTGTTTTTAGAGGCGTGCCGGCCACCAGCCCGCGGATGGCCAGGTTATTCGCCTCCGTCCCGCCGCTGGTGAACACCACCTGATCGGCCGGCCGCGTATCTAACCGTACGCCGAGCAACTCAGCCACGGTGTCGCGGGCCTCTTCCAGCACGCGCCGCGCGGCGCGGCCCGGAGCATGCTGGCTGGCGGGGTTGGCAGGCCAGCGTTGATAGCACTCCGCCATCGCGGCCGCCACGCGGGGGTCGAGCGGTGTGGTGGCGTTATGATCGAGGTAAATGGGGGCGTCGGACATGGTAGTGCCATTATATCGCGACGGAACTGGTCGCGGACCGCTCAAATGGCGTTGCCCCCCAGCGGGCCGGATCGGTATGATTCGCCCCGATTTGCCCCTGCGGGGAAATCACCAATCACCAAATTCCAATAACCAATAGGCGACGTCGCTGGCTTTATTGGAGATTGGAATTTTGGTCATTGGTCATTCCGTCCCAAGCAAGTCCCTCGCGCCCCCAACAGCGCCGCCCACGGTGTCACCCATGTCGAGTCCGTCGAGCCTTGACACGGCGTTGCGAGGGTTGGTGATGCTGGGCGTCATCGGCGGCGGGGGGTATTGGGCCGCCACGCACACACCGATCGTCGAGATCGCCGCGCAGAAATGGGACAATTGGCAGCGCGGAGCGCCGAGCCGCACTGCCCACGAGGATGACGACCGCCGCACGGCCGGCGGCGATGCCCCGGCGTTTCAGCCAGGCGGAGCGCCGCAGTCGATCCCGTTCACTGGCGCGCAGCCGCTCCCGCTTCCGGGAGCCGCAGATCACGCGGCGCCACCCGCACTCGGCGCGTCGGCCGAATCGAGCCACTCACCTGAGCCGGGCCGGTTTCCAGGCCAGCAGGCAGGCTTCGAGCCGGCGATTAATTACGGCTCTGCAACTTCAAACGCTGCAACTTCCAACGCCGCAACTCTAAACGCTGGACCTCTCAACGCTGCATCTTTAAACGCCACGCACGCGTCGTCGGAGTCGCTGACCGAACTGGATGCCCGGCTGACCCGGCTGGGCGCGGTGTACATGCTGCTGGAGCGGCGCGAGCATGTGTCCCCCACCTATCGCTTCTATTGCAAAGTGGCGCTCCCCGGCGGCGAGCAAACCCGGCCGTTTGAGCGCGTCGGCGACGAGCCGATGCAGGTGATGCGGCAAGTGGTGGACGAAGTGGAAGCGTGGAAAACGGGCCGATTGCCGTGAGATCGCGACGGCATCTACAGATGGTTGGGTGCTTGGGGCAGAGCGCAGCGATGCCCCAGAATCAAGAACCAACGTCTGGGGCTTCACTTCGCTGCGCTACGTTCAGCCCCACGCACCCGCGGCTCATGCCCCGCCCGCCCCCATTTGGGACTTGCCTGATTTGCCCGATTGGGCTTAGTGTTCAGCCCCACGCACCCGCGGCTCATGCCCCGCCCGCCCCCATTTGGGACTTGCCTGATTTGCCCGATTGGGCTTAGTCTGTCGCACGAGCGCGCTACCCCCGGCGGCAACTAAATAGCCCAATCGACCGTTAACACACGTCCCTCATGCGAACCTCCCCCACCCACCCTGCGAAGCAGTTGCACAGCGCCGCCCTGCGCTATCGCAGCCCCGTGGCCGCGCGGGGGCCGGACGAACGCTCGCGCTGCATACTCCACGCCCGGGGGGGGCGCGGCGCAAAGTCGCAACCCACCGGCTCTGGCCTGCTGGATGCGGGCACGCCGGAAGCGGCCACCGGCAAAATCGGTGCCGGTTCGCCCTCCAGTCGCCGCGACCCTCGAATTTCCGCCGTCGAGGCGGTATTGTTTCTCTCCCGCGAGCCGCTGGGGACGAGAAAGCTGGCCCAACTGGCCGGTTTGGCCGATGGTACAGAAGCCCGCACCTTGATTCGCCGGCTGAACGATTTATATGATGCCGCGGGCAGGGCGTTTCGAGCGGAGGAAGTGGCCGGCGGATACCAGTTGCTCACCCGGCCCCGCTTCGCGCCGTGGCTGGGGCGATTGGCCGGGGCGGTTAGCGAGGTGCGGTTCTCGCAGCCGGCTATGGAAACCTTGGCCGTTGTCGCGTATCGTCAACCGGTGCTGCGGGCGGA
>JAIOQB010000009.1 GCA_021413585.1 Planctomycetia bacterium | reverse complement strand
TAGTAAGCCTAACTTCAGACAGCGGTCGAGACAACGCCAGGGCATTCCCCCGCGCCGTGTTCTCTGCCGTGTTGTCGAAGACGCACCATATAGCTTGCGATCGCCGGAATTCGCAAACGCGGGCAGGATCGCCGTTTGAGCGAAATGACCAAGCCCCACAATGGCGAACTGGGTCTTGTTCTTGTCGGTCATCATTTGGCTCCTGGTCATTCTCTCGCATTGACGTCGCGAGCCTGTGAAGGCGCTGCGATCCAAGCCAGCTTGAACACAGCAATTTCAGCGCCCACGGGCCAGGAATCCCCATTTCATTTGGTACGTCGATCTGTCGCCCTCCGCGAGTCAGGTTGCGTATCCACGCCGACGCGGCACTGGGCGATTCCTGTCCGCTGACGCGGACCGCTGGCTCCGCGAACATACGTGACCGTAAACGTCGTGGGCGTGCCCACGCTGCTGCAGGGACGGACTTCGACCAGCGCGGGATTGATCGTGGCGTTGATCAATGTGAACGCGGCCTGGGCCCCGTTGATGACACCGAGGTACAGGTTGGTGGTCGCCAACGAGGAACTGTCGAACGAGGTCGTTCCCGCTGTGATGTTCATCGTGGTGATCGAGCCCGTCGCGCTATTGCCAATGGACGTCGTCTCGGCTGTGTTAAAGGTTGGCGTAATGAGATTACCGCCATTGACAGTAAACGTGCCGCAGGCCCGGACGTCGACGCCGCTCAGGACGTTGAGTGCCCGGCCCGCGATCACATTGACCTGGCTGACGGCGTTTTGGATTACCAGGATGCCGATGGACTACCCCGCCGTCGTGACGTTGGCCGTGCCGCCGTTAGTCACTTTGGCGAGCGCTGCCGACCCCGACGGAACGCCCGGTGGAATCCAGTCGCCCGCGGTGGTCCAGTCGCCGCTCGAAGGCTTGTTCCAAATCGACGTGACGCCGACGTCGGTCAACTTGATGGTGCCGTAGGTCCCATTGGTCAGCGTGCCCGAGTAGCCGTTGAGATATTGGACCGCGCCGAATGCGGTGGCGCTGAGGTTCTGGGAGCGTAGCCGACAAGACGATCGCCGTCGATCAAAGTGATCGTGGACGTGACCTTTGCTGTCGAGCATTGGCGTCAATCCACTTTATAGTACCTGCCCTATAGGACATGGTGGGCTCGCAGGGTTCGTCGATGTGGCCGCTTCAATTTGGATCGGTGGTTTTCTGCACTGTGTCAGATTACGGTATCAACAACGACAAGGCCGGACGCCAAATGGGCAGTTGTGAAAAATGAAAGGCTCCGGCTGGCCAAAGGGACCGCAGGGCCGGGCGGGGTGGGGTGGGTACGATGTGGGCCGCGCTGTGTCTCTGCTTCGCCGTTAAGAATGAACTTGGCCCCTTTTTTCACATTTTCCAGATAATTTTCAGGAATTATGTAAGGTCGACGCTGCTGCGACGGATCTATTCTCAGCAGGGCCAAGGGATGCGACCACCGCCGAGAAAATTCCGATGGATGCGTCAGCCATTATGTATCATGAATCCATGCCCCTGACGGATTCCCAGACATCAACATCCCCTAGCGACGGCGAGTTGCTCGCTGAATTTGCTCAGCGCCATCACCAGGCGTCGTTTGCGGAAGTCGTGCGGCGGCACGGCGGCATGGTGCTGTCCGTCTGTCGGTCGGTGCTCGGCAACACCGCCGACGCAGACGATGCCGCACAGGCCGTGTTCCTGACCCTGGCGCAAAAGGCGCACCGTGCCTCCGTGCAATCGCATCTGGTCGGCTGGCTGCATCGAGTGGCCTGGTACATCGCGGCGCGGGGGGCCGAAGCCAGAGCAACCCGCCGGCGGCACGAACAGGAGGCGGCACGCATGCGACCTGAATCGCGCGAGCCCGCCGCACCCCCGGTCCAACTCGAAATGCTCCATGCCGCTTTGAATTCGCTGCCCGAGAAATACCGAGCGCCATTGATTCTCCATCACCTCGAAGGCAATTCGCTCGACGAAACCGCGCGGCTGTTGGGTTGCAGCACCAGCACCGTCGCCGTGCGGCTGCATCGCGGTCGCAATCTGCTCCGTCGGCGGTTGCAGCGGAAGGACAGGCTGGTGCCGGCAGCGGCATTGATGGGAGTCTGGGCCACTCCAGCCTCGATTCACCTGCCTCATTCTTTCATCGCCGGCACGTCCCAAGCCGCGGTGGCGGTCGTCAGCGGACAAGGGGCAGCGGTGTCCGCTAGTTCACTGACTCTGGCGAACAGCGCGCTAAAAATGCTATCCGCGGCGAAAATGAAATTGGCAATCGTCATCACCAGCATCACATTGCTGGCCGGCGGCGCCGTGGCAACCATCGCTCTGGCCACGCGGCCCAACGCGCCGACCGCTGCTGCACGCCGCGCCAACAACACCAGGCTGGCGCTGCCGCAGATCGCTGGCATGACCACCCGCACGGGTCGCATCAGCCGGATCGTCCAAGGCTCGATCACGATCCTGCGTCAGGGAGGACAGACGCTGACCGTGCCCTTAAATGGGGCCACGGCGGTCATCCTCGATGGCCACGCTGCCGCAATGACGGAGTTGAAGAACGGAATGGACGCGGGCATCTATTTCAAACCAGGGCAACCAGCCACGGAGATTCGGGCAAGAACGACCGTCGACGACCCGAAAAGATAGCCGCAGGTGAACGTCACCTGGTTGCACCAGCTTTTTTAGCTCCCAAGAAACATCGCGAGATTGCGCGGGCTACCGCTGCGCGCTGAAATCGAACGTATTCATTTCAACGAACCGTAACCAGAAAGGAAATTACCCATGATCCACCGCGTATTTCAGGCGACGGTCATCGCCGGAGCGCTGACGATTGTTGCGTCCCAGGCATCGGCAGCGATGGTTTTTAACTTCACCAACCAGGGAGGGGCCACGGCCCAGATGATGGCGGGCATGGCGGAGGCTGGCGCACTCTGGTCGGCGCGGCTGCACGATCCGATTACGATCGAAATCCGCATCAAAGCTGCTTCCTTGCCCGCCGGGGTGCTGGGGCACACCGACAGTTTCTACGATCCCTACTCGTATACCGACGTGCGAAACGCCATGCTCGGCGATCGCTTAAGCGCCGATGATTTCTCCAGCGCCGGCAAATTGCAGGCGGGGCCCCTCTTTTCCATGCTCATCAACCGCACGGCCAACAATCCCAACGGAGTTGTCAGTGCGACCCCTTATTTCGACACGGGCGTGGGAGGCCCCGGACAAGCCGGACCGGAAAACAACACCACGGTTCGCATGACAACCGCCAATGCCAAAGCCCTGGGCTTGTCGCCGCCGCACAGTATCCTGCTGGACGGCATCATCACCTTCTCGACGCAGAACATCTACGATTTCGATCGCAGCAACGGGATCAGCCCCACAAAACTGGACTTTGTCGGGGTCGCGGCGCACGAAATCGGCCATGTGTTGGGCTTCGATAGCGGCGTGGATGTGCTGGACGGCAATGCGGCCGCACCCGGGCTCAACGACAATCAACTCAAATTCGTCACCCCGCTCGATCTGTTTCGCTTCTCCCCGCGTAGCCAGGGCGCCGGCGGCGGCATCGGCGTCATCGACTGGACGGACGACAGCGTCGACAAATACTTGTCGGTCGATGGCGGCACGACGCCGGTGGCCACCTTCTCCAATGGCTCAACCTATGAAGCGTCGCATTGGAAATTTAACCTGGGCCAGGGAATTATGGATCCCACCGCGACGGGTGGCACGCTGATGCAAATCTCAACCAACGATTTGCGCGCCTTTGACGTTATCGGCTACGATACGGCGACCGTGCCAGAGCCTGCCACCGGCACACTGCTCGGGTTCGCACTGTTGGGGGGACTTTTCTTGTCTGTTGGTGCGAGCCGAACTGGTCGCAGGGGTTAGAAAAGTATCAGTTGACGGAAAAACGAACCGAACCTTTCCTGACGAGCAGGATCGCCCATTAACATTCGTACGCCATAAGACGACGCAAATAACAATGTGGCCGATGCACCCCGCGGAAGTCGTGGCGGCCCTCTTGGCACGAGACGAGCAAAAACCTTGGACTTGACGTTAGCTGGGATTCAATCACCCCCAACTGACGAAACGCTCCTGGGCAGGTCGATGCTGAGACCCGTTAGCCCTCTCAACGACTACTGAACTTCGGTCGTGCTGCCTGCTCAGGTCACTCACCATCTCTTGTCGATCACATGCAATTCACGCCATCTGCCGTTTTTTCCAGCCGACGAAGCCCAGGCCAATAGGCCGAATGCCGCCAGAGCCAGAGTACTCGGCTCGGGGGTCTCGACCATGGTGAACTGAGTTTCCCAGCCGTTGCCGGTGTCAGGAGAAGAATCGAATCCGCAGGGATTACACAAAGTAATGCCACGGTTTGTTCCTCCTGCATCCAATACAGAAATCACCGACGCCAGCGTGGCACGACTCAAGCAGTCACTTAACTGCGGCATCGTCGCTGACGGCCGCTGCATCGCATGGCGTCGACAGGTGTCTGGAAAACGCGCCGCCGAACAACTTCACGAGACCGTTGAATTGGGCGTGCTTGCACCCACAACGTCACCGGGCTTGGCAATTTAGGATGTTTTCTGCAGCGGCTCGGCGTCATCGCTGGCGAAGCCTCGCAGGCAGGAAGCCATGCTGGCGTCGTCCAACACGTTCTCGCCGTGCGCATCGACCAGAGCGACGCGGTTTCGTCCCGCTTCCTTGGCACGGTACAGGGCCGAGTCGGCCAGCGCGATCAGGCTTTCCTGAGGTGGCGCATCAACGCGCTGACAGGCCGCCACGCCCAGGCTGATCGTGACATGAATCCCCTGGCCGAGAATATCGAACTTCCGGGACGAGACGGCATTGCGAACTCGTTCCGCCAGAATGATCGCCCCTTCGGGACTGGAGCCCGTGATCACCATCAGAAACTCCTCGCCGCCGTAGCGGCCGATCGCTTCGTACGATCGCATGGCGCCGGCCATTCGCTTGGCCACTTCGGCCAGCACGCGGTCGCCGGTAAGGTGGCCGTACACGTCGTTGACTTGCTTGAAGTGGTCGATGTCCGCCATCACCACGCTCACCGGCTGGCCGGTGCGCGGAGCGCGTTCGATTTCACGCCCCAGCTCCGATTCAATCGCGGCCCGATTGCGCAACCCAGTCAGAAAGTCGTACGTGGCAAGCTTGCGCAGCGCGTCGCGGGCGGCGAGCGACTCGATCTGCAGGTCGATGATCTTCTCCCCAGCACGAATGCGCACGCGCAGCTCATCCAGGTCGCACGGCTTCATCACGTAATCGTCGGCGCCGGCGTTGAACCCTTCGATCAGGTCTTGCTTGTGGTTCATGCCGGTCAGCAGGATGATGTAGGGGCGGATCTCCCGATCCAGGGTCCGCAACTTGGCGCAAAGGTCAACGCCATCGATGCCGGGCATCAGCCAGTCCAAGACCATCAGGAACGGAGCATCGGCCCCTTGCACGATCTCCCAGGCCTGATCGCCATCGCAGGCGACGACAACCTCGTAGCCCCATTTCTGCAGCGTTCTGGCCAGCACCTGTCGTGTGACGCCATCATCTTCCGCAATCAGGATTCGCATTGTGTCGCTCCCATTCCTAGTTGTGTAAGTGCTGACGACAAGTCCGACAGCTCCGAGCGTAGCAGGGGCCACATTTCCGCGGCGGCCGCTGCGTCCCCCTGCCGCAGTTCCGTTTCCATCCGCAACGAAAGCACCATCGCGCCGCGAGCGCGAAAATTGCCCACCAGTCCTTTGAGCGAATGGGCCGCTCGATGTCCCGCAGCGACGTTCCCCTCAGCCAGCGCGGCATCCATCTCCGCGACCAGCCGCGGACAGTCCTCAAGGAAGATGGCGATAATTTCCTTAAGTAGGTCGTCGTCGCCATCCAAGTAGATCAGCATCGCCGGCAAATCGATCAACGATTCGATCCCTGTGGCCGGCGGCGCAATCGCCAGGTTGCCCGGAGGTGCCGCGAGTTCGCTTCGCAAAGTTCCGACCAACTCAGTCGCCTCAGTATTTGTTGCCGGCAGTTCACAGCGATTCGCCGGGCGCATGGCGTCGACTGTCTCGTCGATCAGCTTCATCAGTTTGTTCAGACGGATGGGCTTGGAAATGTAAGCGTCCATGCCCGCGTCCAGGCACATTGCGCGATCCTGCTGCGTGGCGTGCGCCGTGACGGCAATGATCGGAATATGCCCGCCGGACTTTCGTTCATGCTCGCGGATCGTTGCCGTGGCCTCCAATCCACCCATCAGCGGCATTTGCACATCCATCAGGATGGCGTCAAACCGCTCGTCCTGAAACGCGCGGCAGGCCGCCTCGCCGTCGCCGACGGCGGTCACCGTGTGGCCACTTTTTTCCAAGCCGCGGATCAGCAGCTTTTGGTTTACGCGGTTGTCCTCGGCCAGCAGAATATGGAAACTGCGCTGCGAGGGGGGAGACTCAGCGTGCGGCTCTGCCGGCCGGCTGCTTACCAGCTCGCCGCTGAGCGAACGGCTGATCGCGTCGAACAGATCCGACTGGCTGATCGGCTTCATCAGCCGCGCGACAATGTTCACGTCTCGGCAACGCCCCACGTCGATGTGCTCACCCGCGGAGGTCAGCAGAATCGTCTGAACCTCGTCCGTGCGGAACTCCCGCCGGATGGCGGCGGCCAAATCCAGCCCGCTCATTTCCGGCATGCGACTATCGAGTATCGCCACGCGATACGGATCGTGACCGTCGTGGGCGATCTGCATCGCCCGCATCGCCGCCGCGCCGCCGCCTACCGCGGTGGGTCGCAGCCGCCAATGGGTCAGCAATTCGTTCAGGATCAGGCGATTGGAATCGTTATCGTCCACGAGCAGCACGCGAGCCGCATCCAGATCGGGAATCAATCCGGACGGAGGAGGCGTGGGTTGCGCGCCAAACTGGGCCGTAAAGCAAAACGTGCTGCCGGCGCCGACCGCGCTTTCCGCCCAGATGCGCCCCCCCATCATCTCGACAATCTGCCGCGAGATGGCCAAACCCAATCCGGTGCCGCCGTAACGACGGGTGGTGTAGTCATCGGCCTGGACAAACGCCTCGAAGATCGCGGCACACTTGTCCGGCGGAATGCCCGGGCCTGTGTCCGTGACGCGGATCTGTAGCTCTACCTGATCTGCTTCCGCCCGCTCCAGCCGGACGGAAACGATCACTTCACCCCGCTCGGTGAACTTCAGTGCGTTCCCCACCAAGTTGACGATCACCTGCCGCAGTCGATCGGGATCCCCCTTCATCATCTGGGGAACATCCGGGCAGACGTGGCAAATCAGCTCCAGCGATTTGTCGTGGGCCTTGAGCGCCAGGGGGCTCAGTGCCTTATGCAATTCCATCCGCAGATCGAAGGGGATCGAATCGAGATGCAGCTTGCCCGCCTCGATGCGGGAGAAGTCCAGAATATCGTTGATCAGATTGAGCAGCGAGTCGGCCGAGAGCTTGACGGTCTCCAGGTATTCGCGCTGCTCGTCATCCAGGCTGGTCCCCAACGCCAAGTCCGTCATGCCGATGATGGCGTTCATCGGCGTCCGAATCTCGTGGCTCATCCGGGCCAGAAACTCGCTCTTGGCTGCGCTGGCAACTTCGGCGGCCACGGCCATTTCGTTCGCTCGCTGGATGGCTATTTCCAATTGGCGGTTGGTCTCTTCGAGATCCTGGGCGACGCTGGTTTGAATAGCGCTGTCCGGCGGGGCGTCCGCCACTGCTTGCTGGGCGCACGGCAAGCCTGCGTTGACGACCACTAGGGTCGCAACGTCACTGGCGGGCGCGGAGGTCAGGCTGTTGATGGACATGGCAGGTAACACTAACGAAGTCGAGGTTAAGATTTATTGGCGCCGACAGGGATACGATTCTTGCGACTGACAGGCTGCGAAAGCACTTCAATCAAGCTCGGCGCGATCCGATGCAGCGGCACGACTTTTTCAACCGCTTCCATGCGAATCGCCTCTTTGGGCATGCCAAACACCACGCAGCTTGCTTCGTCCTGAGCCAGCGTGCGGGCACCAGCCTGTCGCATCGCCAGCAAGCCGCGGGCCCCGTCAAGCCCCATGCCGGTCAGCAGAACGCCGATGGCCGCGCCGCGGGCCGCGCCGGCGACGGAATGAAACAACACGTCCACGCTGGGGCGCTGATGATGCACCGCCGGGCCGTCGACAATCTGCACCGCATACCGCGAACCGCGCGCACAGATCGTCAGGTGCCGGTCCCCAGGGGCCATCAGCACCAGGCCGGGCTGCAGCACGTCTCCCGTTTGTGCGATACGAACGTCCAGGCGCGATAGGCCATCGAGCCGGCTGGCAAACCGCTCCATGAAAGCGGCCGGCATGTGTTGCACCAGCACGATTCCGGGCACATTCGACGGCAAGTCTGAGAGGATCGTGCGAATCGCTTCCGGGCCGCCGGTCGAAGCGCCAATGGCCAGCACCGAGTACGGTGTGGCTAACAGAGGCGGCAACGCCGAAGCCGCTGTTGCGTGAAGAGCAGGCTGAACATTAGTCCGCGACTGGCCGACCAGGCGCGCGGCCGCCGCGGCCCGAACTTTGGCCACCACCGCCTGGCCAAAATCGGTGCTCTCTTCCATGCTCTCGGGCTTGCCCAGCACGTCGACGGCGCCCAATTCCAATGCCCGCAGCGCGGCATCGCTGCCGGTGGGGGTTTGCGAGCTGACAACCACTACGCGCAACGGATAGTAGCACATCAGCTTGCCCAGAAATGTCAGCCCATCCATGCGGGGCATTTCAAGGTCCAGCGTGATCACATCCGGCTGCAGGCGGACGATCAGGTCGCGCGCCGCGTACGGATCGGTGGCGGTGCCGACCACCTGCATGTCCGGGGCCTTGGAAATTTCCCGCGACAGCACATGGCAAGCAACCTCCGAGTCGTCGACGATCAGGACTTTAATCATGGCGGTCAGCTCCCAAGGATGGATGCGGCGCTCGTTGTGTCGGCGGACATGGCCACGGGGTGATCGGTATACAGCAACAGTTCGGCCCGTCCGCCGTCCAGCCACAAGGAGACGCGGGCTTGGCTCCGCAGGCCGTTGCAATTCGCAGTCGCGGTTCCCGCGGACAGAACTTCCGGCGAATGGACTTTGAATACGTCCTGCGGCGTGGCAATTTTGGGCAACAGGTTTCCGCAAATCACGTTGGACAGCTCGCCGAGCGCATCGAACTGCTGCTCCTGCGACGTGGAGGAATTGCCCAGCATTCCCAACATGTTGGCCGCCAACGGCTCGAGCAATTGCTCTTCAATGGTCAGCACGATGCAGCCGGTGAATCGCCCGGAAAACGCCACTCGCGCCGAGAGCCGCTGCAGGCCATTTGGCGATGCCATCGCTGAGGGAGCCATACCTGACGGAACCGCGCACGCGGTGCCACATGCTGCGTCGTCGCCGAAGGGCAGGGGAGTGCCCGCCGCGGCAAGCAATATTCGCTCCTCGCGCCCTTCTTGCAGTAGACGAAGATTCATGGCCGCGAACTCGCGCGCGGAGTCGCGCTGCGCGCGCTCTTGCTCGCCCAGCGGCATCAAGTACGCCAGCGTGGCAAAGGTTTCCTCGGCCACATCCTGCAGGGTTGCGTCAAGCATTGAGTTCATGTTTGGCACCTGTGATTTCCTGAACTACGCGGCGAATCGCTTCCGGCGGGAACGGCTTGTGGATGAAGCGGGCACCCATTTGCTTGAGTCGCTCCACGCGGGTTTCGCTCCCCTCGGTGCTGACCACGACGATGGGCAAGTCCGCCCAGACGGGATTCTGCCGGATGTGGCGGATCATTTCCTCGCCGTCCATCAACGGCATGTTGATATCGACAAACGCAACGTCAATCCAATGCTGGGCCATCACCTCTAGCCCCTCCTGGCCATTGGTCGCTTCGTGTAGCGTTCCCAGGTCGCAGTCGGCCAGCCGCAGCGACTTGAGGATCACGCTCCGCACAACGCTGCTGTCGTCGACAACAAGGATATTGAGAGCCACGCGATGTCTCCTGTTACAGTGATTTATGCTGATCGAGTGAACTGAGTCGCACCTGCCCCGTGCCCACCTCCAGATACAAGGTCCGCGGCGAGCTGCCCCCCACGTCTTCCGCGTCGAGCAGCAGATCGTGCTGCCAGAGCGCCTTCTTGAGCATCAGATAATTCCGCTTGCCGACCGCCAGGCGGTCTTGCTCGCCGGTCTGCATCGAAGCACCCCCGGCCACCTTGACCTTCATCCGCCGCACTGTCGCACCGAGGGCCACCATCTGTCGCAGCAATTCCCGCACGCCCGTGTCGACGAACATGAACGGTCGCAGCCGGGCCTTCTCCGGGTTGAGCGTGGCGGTGGGCAACATCGCATGCAGCAAGCCACCGATCCGCGCCACCGGATCGTAGGCAACGATGCCGAGGCAACTACCTAACCCGTGAGTCACCAGCAGGTCGCTGGTGTCATTCGAGATTCGCATGTCGCCGATGCCAACGATGTGTCGCACGGGTGGCGTTCCTGTGTTCAGTCGTAAATCAGTTCAACGATCTTTGGTAAACCGCCGGAGCCAGATATTCAAAACGATGCCGAACGCCAGCCAGACTCTCCGCGTGTCCGAGAAACAGCACTCCGCCGGGGCAGAGAATTTCACTGAAGCGCTCGATCAACCGCTGCTGCGTCGGCTTGTCGAAGTAAATCATCACGTTGCGGCAGAAGATGGCGTCGAAGGGACCCTTCATCGGCCAGCGGTCGACCAAGTTCAAGCGGCAGAAATGCACCAACTGCCGGACGCCGGCCTTTACGCGGTAACTACAGGGCGAATGGCGCTGGCTGAGCGTAAAGTGATCGTGGATACGCCGGGCCGAGGTTTCGCGCAGTTGATGCGGCTCGTACGTCCCGTCGAGTGCGCTGTCGATCACCTTTTGCGAGAGATCCGTGGCCAGGATCCCGAGATCCCAGCCGGCCAATTCGGCCGCGGCCTCCTGAAGCACCATGGCAATCGAGTACGGCTCCTCGCCCGAGGAGCAGCCCGCGCTCCAGATGCGGATGCGGCGGTCGTGCTTGTGCCGCAGCAGCATCTGGGGAATGACGGTCTCGCGGAGAAAGTCAAAATGCTTAGGTTCTCGGAAGAAGTGCGTCAGGTGGGTGGTTAGCGCCTCGAGCATGATCGACTTTTCCGCACCCGCGGCATCTTCGGCGACGTGCTCCACGTACTCGCCGAAGCTGCGCATTCCCAGCGTGCGCAGCCGTCGGTTGAGGCGCGCTTTGACCAGCGCCATCTTGCCGACGTGCAGGTTGATGCCGGACCACGAGCGGACCATGTCGCTGATCGCCGAAAATTGCTTCGGCGTCAGCTCCGTGTCGTGGGCCCAGCTGGGTGTGGTGATCGTGCTCATCGCAATGCTCGGTTACTTCGGTCGTAATTACTCATTCCCGGAGTGCCACTGCTGGCTTGCCAGCAGTGCCCCCGGGATATGCAGGTGTCACTGCTGGCTCGTCCAGCGGTGCCGTCTGGCGTGTTCTTAATACCGCCGCAACACCTCTTCGTCTTCCAGCGGGATCAACTCTTTGGCGGTCGGCGTTTTACTGTTGCCGTTGCTGGCCCCATCGTGTCCCTTGGGATACGACGTGGGGTGCGACGGTTTGGCGGCGTTGGACTTGTCCTTCGGTGCGGCGGTGTGATCCCTGCGTTCTCCGATGTGCCGGAGCGTCTGATGCACCTTGGCGGCAACGTGCGAAACTCCCCGGGCGTCGGTCGCATTCTTGTCGACCTCGCTGCCGTTGAGCATCGCCCGCAACTGGATAACCACATGGTTCAGCTCATCCGCCTGCACGCTGAGTTCCTCCGCGGCCGAGGCGGACTCCTCCGACACCGCGGCGTTCTGCTGCGTGACGGTGTCCATCTGCCCCACGGTGGAGCTGATCTGGTCGATCCCCTGGGCCTGCTGGTTGCAAGCGGTGGCAATCTGCGCGACCAACTCATTGACCTTCCGCGAGCCGTCGGCAATCTCCTTGAACACTTCTCCGACGTCCTTGCTGATCTGCACGCCGTTGTCCGCGCTCTTGACGGACTGCTCGATCATGGCGGCGGTGTTCTTCGCGGCTTCGGCGCTCCGCTGAGCCAGGTTGCGCACTTCCTCGGCCACGACGGCAAAGCTGCGGCCCGCTTCGCCTGCCCGCGCCGCTTCGACCGCCGCATTGAGCGCCAGCAGATTGGTCTGGAAGGCAATTTCGTCGATCGTCTTGACGATCTTTGAGGTGTCGGCGGAAGAGCGCTGAATGTCGCTGATCGCCGTCGACATCCGGGTCATCGCCTGCGAGCCCTTTTCGGCGCTGGTGCGGGCGATGGTCGCCAGGTTGTTGGCGTCGGTGGCGTTGCCCGCGTTTTGCTTGGTCATGCAGGCCATTTCCTCGATGCTGCTAGTGGTTTCTTCCACCGCGGCGGCCTGCTCGCTGCTCCCTTGCGAGAGCGACTGGCTGGCCGAGGCCACCTGGCCGGCGGCCGAAGCTACCTGCTCGGCCCCTTGCTGCATGCTTTCGATAATCATCTTGATCTTGTCGCCGGTCTCGACCAGTTCCTGCGTGCTGAAGGCCTTCAGCCCCTTGAAGATATTCTGCAACGGGCGGGAAATGCTGCGGCTAATCATCCACGCCAGCACGACCGACAGCAGAATGGCCACCATCGAAAGCCCCAACGCGATTGAGCCGAACAGCATTCCCTGCGCGGCGGTCTGCTGCGATTTGACTTCGGCCACTTTGGCCACTTGCTCTTCGATGCCATCCACGGCGGGTTGAATCCGCAGCACCAGATCTTGCATCGACTTGACGTTCGCGTCCAGCTTGCGCTGCGATTCCACCAAGGCATCGTAGGCGGCCGTGTAAGCAGCGAGCCGGGTTTCGACGCCGCTGACATATTCTCGCCGAGCCGCACTGGCGCGGCTGGCCTGCAGCAGCGCCGTCGCGGCTTCGTTCGTTTTTCCGTCCTGATTGGCGAACTTTTGCAAACGGTTATCCAATTCCTGCCGGCGGATCTCCAGCAGCAGCCGGGCGGCCGCGGGGATCCGTTCGGAAAGCACGAGAGCATCCAAGGATTTCTGGCACGCATTCAGGTTGGCAAACTCCTGTTGCTGCTCCGTGGGCGTACCCGCGGCGACAAATCGGTCGGCCGACTCGCGGTAGTGACCCAGGCTGTCGTTGAGCAATTGCTTGATCGCGCCGTCGCAGGGGCTCTTCGCCACGGTGGATTGAAAGTTGGCGATGCCGGTCAACAAGGCCTGCTTGGCCGCATTGGTCCGCGCGGAGGCGAAATCGTCCTCACGTTGGCGCAGCTCGGCAGTCGCCTGAAACAGATCGTCGAGGTCGTGCCCCTTGAGATAGTTGGCCAGCTCCGCTTCCGCCGCCTTGAGCTTTCCCTTCAGTCCCGACGTTTGATCCAACCCTTGCTCGTCGAGATCGGCCACGACGACTTTGAAATCGCGGCTATACTCGTCCACATAGGTCAGAATCTCGGCGGCCGCCTTGGCGGTGTCGTGATGATTGGATTGATTGGCCAGTTCCTCGACGCTGGCCGTTTCACTCTTCAACTGCCCGAGGCTGACTTCGTGCTGCTGCAAGAGCGTACGGTCGAGTCGCGAGAGATAATCCTGCTCGCTGCGTCGCATTTGCAGCATCGAGGTCTCGGCGTTGTAGGCGTGCGTGACAATCGCCAGTTCCGTTTGCTGCAGCTTGTCGTAGCCCCGCAGCGCGGCCAGGATGGCGTAGTGATAGATGCCTGTCACACCAATCAGGAGCAACACGATGGTGCCAAAACCCCAGAACAATTTGGTCGTCAAGCGGACGTTGTTGAATGTCATATACGGTCTCTTTCGTGAAGGCGAGTAAGTTAGGGGAAGTTTGGTGGGTTGGTTGAAATAGGGCGGGATGTTGATGGTGAGCAAAACGGTGTGGTTAGCGGGCGATTGCTTCTGTGTGCAAAGCCTGATGGTCCGACTCCTGGGCATCCTGCACGCGGGCGAAATCCTGATCTACCAGCACGCGATCGAGGTTCAGCAGGATCGTCACCGCCTGGTCGGACTTGGCCAAGCCTTGGATGAAGTCCGCCTCCACGTCGTTGCCGAAGCAGGGGGTGTCTTCGATCATGTCGGCCGGGATCGCCGCCACTTCCAGCACGCGGTCGACCAGCAGGCCCGCCTCAAACCGGCCCGTGCGGACGACGACGATGCAAGTTTGCGCGGTCACTTCGCCACTGGGCATATCGAACTTCCGCTTTAGATCGACCACCGGAATGATCTTGCCGCGGAGATTGGCAACCCCCAAAACGTAGTGCGGTGTGCGCGGAACCGGCGTGATCTCCAGCATGCCGACGATCTCCAGCACCTGGAGAATCTCCACGCCGTAGTGCTCGTTGCCCAGCGTGAACATCAGGAACTTGTCCGTCTGCTGCCTTAGGTCTGTCTTGCCGTTGGTTTTCATCGTGACCTCATGCGATCGATTGGTTTGCGTAGCGAGTGAACTGTTGTCAGTGTTTTGTTTTGCTTCAGTTGCGTTCCGGGGCGGAAACGGTGCGAGTGTTCAGATTTCCGCCGTAGGCAAGCTGCACGAGGCCGACCGCGTCGAGGATCAGGCCGACGCGTCCGTCGCTGAGTATCGCGCCCCCCGCCACGCCGGAAACTTTAGTCAGCGAATCCCCCAGCGATTTCATCACCGCCTGCTGCTGCCCCAACAACTCGTCCACAAGCACTGCCGAGCGCCGCCCGTCTCCTTCAATGACAACCACCAGCGCTCGCTCTGGATCTTGCTGGGCGTCCGCGACGCTGAACAGTCGATGCAAGCGGAACAGCGGCAGCATCTGGTCTCCAAATCGCACCATCTCCCCCCGACCGGCGACCGTACTGATGCTCCCTGGTTCAGGGCGGAAGCTGCGCTGAATCACCACGGTGGGCAGCAGGTACTGTTGCCCGCCAACGCGGATCGACATGGCGTCGATAATCGCGGTGGTCAGCGGCAGGCGGAGCGTGAAGCGGGTTCCCGCGCCGCTCTGCGTGGCGACTTCGATGCGCCCGCGCAGCGCTTCGATGCTTCGCTTGACCACGTCCATCCCCACGCCACGGCCCGAGATTTCCGTCACATTCTCCGCGGTGGAAAGGCCCGGATGGAAAATCAGGAAGTGGGCCTCGTCGTCCGAAAGATGATGATCCGGCTGAATCAGCCCCCGCAGGATGGCCCGCTCGACAATGCGTTGTCGATTCAGCCCGCGGCCGTCGTCCTCCAATTCGATCACCACGTGCCCCGCCGCGTGATACGCCCGCAGGTGCAGGGTTCCACTGGGACTTTTGCCCTGTGCGATGCGCATCTCCGCCGGCTCGATACCGTGATCCACCGCGTTGCGAATCATGTGCGAGAGAGGATCGCAGAGCGCCTCGACCATGTTGCGGTCGATTTCTGTCTCGTCGCCGGCGATCTCGAAGCGGATTTCTTTGTCGGACTTGTGCCCCAGGTCACGCACCAGCCGATTCATTTTCTGGAAGGTTCCTTTGAGCGGCACCATCCGCAGGCTCATCGCCAGGTCCTGCAGCTGGCGAATAATCTTTTCCACGGCGCTGACGCTGCGCTCCAGCCGAGCCGAATTGCTTTCGGCCGCGCGCGAATCCCGGGCGACCATCGCCTGGGCGATCGCCAGCTCGCCAACCAGGTTGACCAGGTTGTCGAGACGCTCCGTGTTCACACGGACACTGGCCTCGGCGGTTGACGCCGTGTTGCAACTTGGGCCGTTGGTGGGAGAGGCATCGGCGAAATCATCAGCTTGAATCTCTGCGATGAGATCGCTCGCCTCGAACGCCGCTACTTGCGGCGCGTTGTTGGTGACGGCGGTAACAGCTGCTGTGTTTCGATCAGGTTCCGAAAACGCGCCCAGTAGGGCGTGATAGTTGACCGGGATCTCAGGGGCCTGTCCGGGGGCCCGGTTTTCCAGGCTCTTGACCATGGACTTCAGCGCGTCGCCCGCCTTAAGCGCCAGTTCGATTTGCGGGCCGGTCATGGTGACTTCGCCATCTCGCCCGCGAATCAACAACCCTTCGGCATGGTGCGCCAAATGTTGGATGGCCGAGAATCCGAGCAGGCCGGCGGCACCCTTGATCGTGTGGAACGCCCGCAGCACGGTGTTGATCGCCTCGGCGTCCCGGGGATCCTTCTCCAACAGCAACGTGGCCGCTTCGGCCCAGGCGATGCGGTC
Organism: Planctomycetia bacterium; assembly: GCA_021413585.1. Classification (GTDB taxonomy): domain Bacteria; phylum Planctomycetota; class Planctomycetia; order Pirellulales; family UBA7805; genus JAIOPX01. Next base: position 3,354 of record JAIOQB010000009.1, on the reverse strand, counting down.
GAACGATTCGTGAATGAACTCCGCCAGCAGCTCGGCATCGACTTCGACGGCAGCCGAAGAAGTCGCGACGAACTGCGCACCACTTGTTGCCGGGGCCTCGCTGCTGGCTTGCGGCGGCGTCGTGATGAGTGGGGTGGCATCGCCCGATTGGCCGCTGATGGCGTCTAGTAACTTTCGCAATTCGCCAGCGGCGGCATCGAGAGGGGCGGTCTGTCCCTGCTGCGTTGGATCGTCCTGTTGAGAAAGCTCAGCAACCGCTCCGGTCACGACGCGCAGTCCGTCCGCGGAATCGAGGCTCCCTCCGCTCCGCAGCGCGGAAAGCACGAGCGAGAGCAGCTCATACTCGGGTACTTCCGGCTGCAACATCGCCAAAATCTCTTCCACCTGGGCACCGACCCTGGCCACCGCGGACGAATCGCGCGGATCCGCGGCCAGGATCATGGCCTTGAGATCTTCCACGGCGTTTTGGTAGGAGGTTCTCGCGCCCATGTTCAATGGTTGCCTTGGGCCGTAGCGCTCCCCGGGGCCGTAGGTTGCGGACCGGGGGTCACAAACGTGGTGGGTAAAGCGGGGCGGGTATTCAATTCATCCGCGCAACGATCGGCAGGTGGATCGCTGCACGGCTTATTCAATTCACGGCGCGCAACTTCCGATTCAACTCACGTCGCCAACGGCGGGAGATGCTTCCAGCGGAAACACCCTGGTTGGTGGGGTCTGAATAAAGATAGGGCACATTTTCACATGCCCAGGGTACATTTTCGCTTTTGCCGTCGCGCGGCGTGGCGCCCAATCTAACGATTGTGCCGAGCGGAGCGGGTCGATGCTTCGACCACCAAGGATTTACGACACCCTGAGAAGGGCGGCCCTTAAAGATTGTCCGTCACCCACAGGGTGGCGTGCTGGGCCAGTTCGGCGCTATTGGTGAGGTTGAGCTTGGTCTTCAGCCGCTCGCGGTACGTTTCCACGGTGCTGGAAGCCAGCCGCAGCATGACGGCGATCTGGCGGCTGGTTTTCCCCTGCCCGATCAGGCGGAAGACGTCCAGCTCGCGGTCGGACAGCGCATCGACCGCCGAGGTGGCTTGCTCGTTTCCTTTGCCCCCCACGGCGCGATGCATGAAGCGGTGCGTGAACGCCTCGCTGAAGTAGAGCTTGCCGTCGACGACTTCGCGGATCGCGGTGAGGATTGCGCGGGCGGCATCCTGCTTGTTAACGTAGCCGCTGGCTCCGGCCCGCAAGGCCCTTTCTCCATAAATCTTCTCGTCGTGCATGGTGAGCACGATGGCGTGAATCTGCGGATAGTGCTTCTTGACCCACTTGATCAAGTCCAGCCCGTTGTCGTCCTTGAGCGTGATGTCGACCACCACGACGTGGGGCCGGACCTTGCGAATCAGGGCGCGGCCCGCGGCGGCGTCTGCCGCCTCGCCGCACACCTTCAGCGGCGCGACGCTGTCGACGAGCAGGCGAATCCCGTCGCGGACCAGCTCGTGATCGTCCACAATGATGACGCGCACCGGCGGAGCGGCGAGTTGCTCGTTGGGGTTCGGCATGGTGGGGCTGGGCATAGTGGTGCTCGCTTTCGTCATGTCGGGTTCCTTCGTTTCACATGGCAGCGGACGCAGGTTCCCCCCTCGGCGATCGCGTCGAAATGCAGCGACCCATTGAGCAATCCGCAGCGGTGCCGCATGATACGCAATCCCATGCCGTCCGACCGCTCCACCAGCTCGGGCAACCCTTTTCCGTTGTCGCGAACCGAGACTTGAATTCCCCCCTCGTGATCCTCCAACCGAATTGTAATCATAGCGCCGCCGGAATGCTTGGCCGCGTTGAAGGCCGCTTCGCGGGCAATCAGATACAGTTGGGTGGCGACAAAGTTGTCATCCAACGGCACTTCATCGGTACACTCGAAGCGACAGGAGACGCCCGTTGTCGCCGTCACCTGTTGAGCCAGCTCTTCCAACGCGATGCGCAGGCCCCGCGCGTCAACGTCCACCGGAAACACTCCCTTGGTCAACGCCCGCAACTGCCGCTTCGTCTCGTCAATGGTATTTTCCAATCTCTCCAGGATGGGGCCCTGCGCGGTTTCGCCCATCTGGGCCTTGAGCGTCGCCAGCAGCATGCTAATGCCGCGAATTTGCTGCGAGACGCTGTCGTGCAGCTCGCGCCCCAGCCGTTGGCGTTCCTGGTCGGTCAGTTCGGCAATCAACTGCTCGAGCCGCTTGCGCTCGCCGAAATCGCGGGCCACGATGCAGACGCCCGTCGCTTGGCCGGACGCGTCGTCGATCAACGAAGCGGTGGCGGCAACGTCCAGCAGCGCGCCGTCCTTGTGCGTCATCGTGTGATATTCCTCGAACCTCTGGCCCGCACGGAGCCGCTCTACCAACCGCGGAAAGCCCAGCGCGTCGTTCTCCGACGCCAGCATGGAAACGCTGTAGCCGACTGCTTCGGCCGCGGCGTAGCCGAACAAGTGCGCGGCTCCTTCATTCCAATGTTGGATCGTGCCGTCGAGCGAAGTGACCACAATCGCCGCCGAGGCCCCCTCCATGATCGCCGCTAGCCGCGAGAGCGCCTCCGATGCCCGCTCGCGCTGCGTCATGTCGCGAATCGCGGCGATGGAGAACTGCCGGTCGTTGACATCCAGCGGACTGAATTGAATGTCGATCGGAAACTCCGACTTGTCCTTCCGCATGCCAACGAGCCTGGCTCCCAGCGCCGCCGACTCGTCTTGCGGCGCCGAGAAGAAGTCGGCCCGCTGCCGTTCATTCTCGCCGCTAGGGGACTGCGGAATCAGGGTCTCAAACGGACGGCCGAGCAGTTCGTCGCGCGTGTAGCCAAACAACTGCTCGGCGCGGCGATTGACCTGGGCAATCTCGCCGCCATGTTCGACCACGAGCATCGCGTCCGGGGCCGATTCCAGCAACGTGCGAAAGCGCTGTTCGCCGCGCAGCAACGAAACATTGGCCGACTCCAGGTCGCTGGTGCGCTGGTGAACCCGCTGTTCCAACTGCGCCGCGGCGTCTCGCAACGCCTGCTCGTCCTCCTTGCGACGGGTAATGTCCGTGAAGTTGATCACTACCCCTTCGATGCGGTCATCGTCCGTGCGATAAGGAAGGATGCGGCGGATGTACCAATGTCCCTCGGCGTCCTGAATCTCCTTCTCAATCGGTATCAGCGTCTGCAAAACCCGTTCGCTGTCGGTGAGCAATTCGTCGTCGGTAAAGTTGCGGGCAAAGTCGCGTATCGGGCGGCCGATGTCGGAAGGAATCACCCTCAGCAGCCGCCTGACCGCCGGCGTGAACCGCCGCAGGCAGAACTTGCGGTCGAGGAAAATCGTCCCCACGTCGCTGCTGGCGAGCA
>JAIOQB010000008.1 GCA_021413585.1 Planctomycetia bacterium | reverse complement strand
CCACAGGTCGTCGACCGATTCGCTGTTGATAGGCCAGTCCAGCTCGTCGCGAAGATAGGCGAGGAGTTGGGCCAGAGTCTTTACATTGCGCAGGCGGTCAACGTCGATTGTGGACATGGTTTAGTTCAATTCCATCCAGGCCGTGAGAATAGCGCCGATGCCAATCGGCGCCTGGACCTTTCTGAGATAGGTATTCTTGACGTGCTTATCGACCTTGGAACGTATCTCCGCCAAGGTCGGCTGGGGGAGAATGCAATGGCGGGGGGTGTCTGGTTGGCAGCGGATGAACTCAATGATCTCCGTCGCCTCTTCTATAGTTTTTTCGCTCCCCAGGTCATACAAGTACCACTGCGTCGGCCCTGCGGCGATGGACCATTGCGCCTCCCCGGTGGCGTCGCCGTCGCCCAACTCGCGGGCCGGCAACGCGTAGCAGAAGAAAACGGCCCTGGTGCCGGGAGTCGGGTGCTCCTTGCCGCTGAAGACGCGCAACGGTAGCTGCGACAAGCGATTCTCCAGGCCGGGGTTGTCCACCAAGAGTTGTTTCAGCTCCAGGTGCATGTGCTCGATCGGCGACAGCGTCCCTTCGTAGGCTTCGTGAAAGTCGCGCAGGTCGTCATAGTCGTCGTCGGGCTTCAGCAGCTTCTTGCCTTCAATCCCAAACGTCTTGGAAATGCGAAGGGTCTTCTTCGAGACTTTTCGATAGAGGTCCAGCAGTTGCTCCAACTCGTCGGGCGGGAGGAAGTTCCAGTAGGCCACGTCGCCGCGCAGCTTTTCCTGCTCGGGATGATCGGCAACGATCTGGCGCTCAATCTCCGGGTTCATGCGGCGATCGACACGGCCGATGCGCTGCATCAGCCGCACCGGATTCCAGTGCAGGTCGTAGTTAATGAGCCGGGTGCAGTCCTGCAAGTTGAGCCCTTCGGAAAGCACATCGGTAGAAATCAGCACGCGGATTTCGTCCAGCCCGTCGGCGGCCAGTTCCTCGCTGGACGAATTGTTGTAGTAGGGAGCGAAGCGGCGGATGACCTCGCCGCGGTCGGTCTTCGTGGCGCTGTCGATCTCTTCGACTCCGTCCAGGCCCGCCTCAATTAACTGTTGCTTCAAATAACGGGCCGTGTCCTTGAACTCGGTGAAGATCAGCACTTTGTGCTGTTTCAGGACCGCGTCATTCTTCAGCAGCTTGAGCAAGGCGGCCAGCTTCTTGTCCTGCGATGGCTTGAAGTCTTCCAGTAGTTGAAGGAAGGTGGCGAGTTGATTAAGGTCCAGCAGCGTCTCATTGATAATATCGCTGACCCTGAATTGGTCGCGTGGCAATCGCTTGACCGCTTCTAACATTTCGTCGGGAATAATATCGTCGTCATCGTCTGAGTCGGCATCGTCGCCGAACATTTCTCTTTGATGCTCGTGAACGTAGCCGGTCAGTTTTTTGTGCTGATTCATCCAGCGGGAGAGCAACGCTTTTTCGCCGTCCGTCTCCGCATGGACTTCGATCCAGGCGAGCAGCTTGCGGAGCAGATTCCAGCACGACATGCCAAAAGCTTCGGCGGAGCTTTCAAATCGCTTGAGAAACCCGGTGCGGATGAGGGAAACCACCTGCTTGCGACGCCCCTCGACGAGTGGGTCGATCGAGGAGTCGTCTCCCTGGTAGTAGGCATACGGATAATAAATCGGCAGGGAGAACAGCGGCTCCTCTTTGCTGAACGCATCCTCCACCGACTTCAGTAGCTTGCCGTAGGTCTGTTTCACTGAGTAGGGCACGACCTTCGGATCGCGGGGCTGGGGGAACAGGATTTCGCCGCTCCCCTCCTGCTGAAGGCTCTTTTTGACGTAGGCACGACTGCGCTGGATGACCAGGGCCTGGAATAGCGCATCCTGGCCGAGCACCTGTTCCGCTTCCAGAAAATTGGTCTGCAACTGCTGGCTGCCGGCCTGCTTGTCCAGCGCTTGCTCCAGCGATTTTTCAATGACGCGAAAGTGGCCGGTGAGGGAGTGGATGCCCAGCGGGGCGTCCTTGAAGTAATCGGTCTGGCGACGAGAGAACAATTCGATCATGTGTTGCAGGTCGGTCAGTCGATTGTTGACCGGCGTCGCGGTGAGCATGATGACGGTTTTCCCCTCGCAGATGTCGAACATCCGCCAATAACGCGACTGCCGCTCCCCCTCGTCCTCTCCCTTGGTGCCCGTATTGCGAAAGTGGTGCGCTTCATCGACCAGGATGACATCGGCCCGCTCGCGAATGCTGTCGAGGTCTTCTTGAAAGGTGCCACGGCGCAACAGGTCAGTGTGGTTGAAGATTTCCAGCTTGCTGTATTTGCCAAAAACGTGCGGCAGGTACTTCTTCAGCGTGGCTTCCCAGACCGGGGTACGGGCTGAATAGGGGACAAACAGGGCGACGTTCTTGCGGTCGTGAACCACCAGGCGCTCGATGAGCATCAGCCCCACAAACGTCTTGCCAAGACCGACACCGTCGCAGAGAAAGGCGCCGTTATAGTGCTGGGCGCGCTTCATCACGCCGTGGTAGCCTTCGCGCTGGTAGCCGGCCAGGATGGGATAAATCTTGGATTCGTTCCGCTCCCATTCCGTGACGGTCATTTCGTGACCGCGGAAAAACTCCTGTAGCGCCTTGGCGTAGATCTCGAACGGCGTGTATTCGCGGGTGTGCCGTTCCACGGTCCGCAGGATTTCAGCGGTTACATCCTCGGCGTCGTTCCAATGCTGTTCATACCATTCCTGGAGCACAGCGACTGGGGTGCCGCTGATCTGCACGTTGAGTTCAATGTTCTCGGTGATGCCGGGGTAGGTGAAGTTTGACGAGCCGACCAGGGCGAACGAGCCCACTACCTCTTGCCGGGCGTGGGTGAGATAGCACTTGGCGTGGAACTTGTCCTTGCGGTAGACACGGCAGAGAATCTTGCCGCTCCGCAGGGCCTCGACGATGGCCGGGACACCGGTGAGAAAATCGTTCTTGTTCTTCTCGGCTTCAAGGCTGGCGTCGAGTCGGGCCGTAATCTGAAGGGCTAGCAGTGAGCCAATTTCAAAGTAGCCCGACGCAATGTCGATCGCCTTGGAAAGCTGGCACCAATCGTGCAGGTAGCGCAGGACTTTCCAGTCTTCGTCGCTGTTATCGACGATGAAAAGTTCGCTGCCGGATTGGCTGGTACGTCGTGGCACGGAATGGCCCTCGTTGCGATATTGCCGGCCGCCGACAGTCGGGAGCCACCACTCCTCCAAGCCGGGTGTTTTCTGGAACGGGCCGCCGCTCGCCTCAGCGTGGCCAATTTGCAGAGAAGCCTTGGTTGGAAAAGGAAACTGGTGCAGTCTAACCCACCCCCCTAGCAGTTGCCAGTTGGCGGGTTTGAGCGTAATTTGTAGGGATTCCGGGAAGGCTGCCGTGCCGACGGGCAAGCAGCCAAGCGGTCCGGGCGGCGGCAGGCGAAACCATCTTTCCCGCCAGCCCCGCCCGCGCCGGCCCGGTGGAAAGATGGATTATCTATGGGTCAACAGGCCCCCGGTTCGCATTCGCTCGTCGTGGCTCACACGGCGCTGGTCGCCACGCTCGATGAGGCGATCGGCCAGTTCAAGAGCAACACTCGCGTTTCCAGGCCGTCGGACGTTCTCAGAGTTGTCGAGCAGTTTGTCGACGACCTGCGGCGGCACCCAGGTTGCGAAGAGGAACTGCTCCGGCGGGCGGAGTTCGTTGAAACGTCATGCCGCGACGGAACTAAATATGCACAGGTGGCCGATTCTGCGGTCACGTTATATCGAAACCAGCCGAAACGCCAGCCGGACGCTGGCATTTCGCCCGCGAATGTCGCCGCCGATCATTTGACGGGCTTGCAGGGTGGGCAGGTATTCCTGTTGGAACTGCTGACACTGATTCCAAAACTGAAAGCGGCCATCGACAGGAAGATCGTTGAACCTGCCACGCAAACTGCTTTTGAAAATTGGCTCGTCCAAATTGATCCTATCCTGCACGAAGCGCAGCGGCTGGAGGCGGACGGCTGCTATTACCTCTGGCATGTCTACGCTGGGCGGTTACCGACTGCCAGCAAACGGTCCACGGTCGCCAGGGCGCTTATCGCCGACGACTATCTCGGTGGTGTGCATCTGGCTTCGATCCGTGCTGCGGCTGAGTCGCTAATAGCTTGGCTACGCGAGCGTGTCCGGTCCAACGAGCCATCCGAAGTCGGGCACCGCGACGCTGACGATTATTTCGATGCGCCACTAAATCCGGTGCCTACGCATCTTCGTCCAATCGCTCTTGGGGTGCGACGACTGCTAGTGAAATACAACGCCCGAGCACACTTCCAAAGCAAGCTTTACGAGTTCAGGGCCGAGTACGAGAAGAAGAAGGCCGAGCCGGAATACGACGGCGTTCGGCTTGTGCCATTGCCGATGTATTTGTCGTCGCCTGAAACATTCGCCGTGTTGGCCGCAATTCACGATGCAGGAGCGGGAACCGCCAATCTGATCGATCCTTGGGAATGTCCCCCAACTCTTCCACTCGGCGAGCCCGACGCCGACGTCGCACGGCGACTCAAGGATGGCGTGACGTACTCGGTGCTGCGGGCGAACGTGCTGCGCATTCCCGTCGAAAATTTGGACCAATTGCAAGAGCTGCTTGCCGAAGTAGAGGCGGACTTACGCCAATCTCTAGAGATTTCGGCCAAATTTGACACGTCGACGGATGAGTCATCGAATGGCGCAGACACCTTATGCCAGGGTTCGCTAACGGTAGAGGCAGAACAGGCGGCGCTAGAGGTGCCTGCCGCTGCGACGGTGGATGAGGGGAGCAGCGTTCCGGCGGATACGGTCAAGAGTAAGCGGTCCACAACAAACGGCGACGCTGAGGACAAGTTGATCGCTGCGTTGTATGAACACCATCTCGGTAATCCCGAGGGGATGGTCCTGCAACCTATTGGGTCGAACGAGTTAGGCCGGAAAGCGGCATTGGCAACAAAGTCGTCATCGTCGGCATCACGCTTCTTCAAGGCGAAGTTTGGCTCTTATCAGGCCTACGCCGCGATGTGCCACCGGGCTCCAGAAGATTTGCGCGCCGCGCTCCTCTTGCTGAACGGCGAAATTACCCCGAAGCATCTGCTAATCGACCGCCGCCAGCTATCGGCTGATGCGGCTGGAGCCGGCGAATCCGGCTAGGACACCTGGCCGTTTGTAAAACGAGTGGGGTGTTCCATCGTTCCAGACAAAACCTGGAACACTTCGCAGTTTTTCCGCCCGCTGCCTTCTCGCGCCTATCTCGGCGTTTTCTTGCATCGAATGCGTTGCCTGATGCTGTTCCATTTGCAGGGGTTGGAACACGCCCGAATAGGCATACGGGCCGCACGTCGCGAGCCGGACTATTTGGAGATGCACAGATGGATGTCACGCCCGCTGAAAAAATGTTGATCTCGATGAAGGAGGCAGCAAACACATTAGGGATTTCTCGTCGACTCTTGTGGTCTCTGACCGCCAGCCAGGAGATTCCATGCGTCCGGATTCGGTCTCGGGTGTTATTTGATCCAGCCGATTTGCGCAACTGGATTGAGTCGCACAAACGGGGGACCACGCGATGACCACACCCCGCGTACCGTTTCCTGTTGATGCATTGCCCGAGCCGGTGGCCGATCTGGTGGCAGAAGGCGCCGAGGCGATCGGCTGCGATGCATCTTATCTGGCCCTACCCAAGTTGGTCGCGGTGGCTTCAGCTATCGGTAATAGCCGGACGATTTTTCTTAGTGACACATGGCAAGAGCCGGCAGTTATTTGGGCGGCGTCGGTGGGCGATTCAGGCACCTTGAAAAGCCCGGCCCACGAACGGGCATTGGCGCCACTCCGCCGCCGACAGGCTGATGCGTTCGCGGTCCATGATGCGGCAATGCAAGTTCACGAAGGGCTGCTGCAAGTATTCGAGGCGAACCGGAAAGCGTGGCAGGCAAAGGGGCGCAAAGCCGGCGAGCCGCCGCCAGAGACTCCACAACGGCCCGTTTGTGTTCGCTATTTGGTCTCTGATACCACGATCGAGGCCCTCGCCCAGCGGTTGTCAGAAAATCCGCGGGGGCTGCTAATCGAGGCGGACGAATTGGCCGGCTGGTTGCGATCGTTTGACAAATATCGTGCCGGCAAGGGGGGCGATTGTGCGGCCTGGCTATCGATGCATCGGGCCGGCGCCGTGACGGTGGATCGGAAAACCGGCGAGCGACCCCAGCTCTACATTCCACGGGCGGCGGTCAGCGTTTGCGGCGGCATACAACCCGGCATCCTGCGGGCCTGCATTGGCCGCGAACATGCCGAGGATGGATTATTGGCGCGGCTGCTGTTGTCGTACCCGCCACGGCGGCAGAAGCAATGGCGCGATGCGACCATTCATCCGGCGACGCTGGTTGCGATCGATAGTCTGTTTGGCCGGCTGTTGGAACTGAACGCCAACACTGATAAGCATGGGGCGTGGCAACCGGTGGCGCTGCCCCTGACCCCCGAGGCCAAGCGGTTGTGGATCGTATTCTACAACGAACACGCCGCGGAACTGGCCGACCTCTCGGGCGATCTGGCCGCCTGCTGGTCGAAGTTGGAAGGATATGCCGCACGGCTGGCGCTAATCTGTCAGTTGATCCACGGGCCGGAGTCTGAGGCGATCGACGAAGACGCCATGCAATCGGGAATCGCGCTGGCCCGGTGGTTCGGCGCCGAGGCCCGCAGAGTGTACGGGTTGCTGGCCGAGGATGACGACGACCGCGACCGCCGGCAGTTGGTCGAGTGGATCGAGGGCCACGGCGGCAATGTCACAGCGCATGAATTAGCACACGGCCCCCGGGCATACCGGGGCAATCCAACAGCGGCCGAGGCCGCGCTCGCGGCGCTGGTGAAAGCGGGCTACGGAAAATGGGAGACGCGTCCGGCGGGAGCCGGCGGGGGACGGCCGACTCGGGCGTTCGTCCTGGGCACCTGCGGCGGCACTGGTACTACAACCCCAGAATCACCCGAATCAAACGGGAGTTCCAGTACCAGTGCCAGCCGCAACGGGCACGACCCCGAGGCGATCAACCGGCTGCTGGCGGGTGAATCGGATGACGACGGGATGGAGTTCTGACGATGACCGCCAGCAATCTACTTGCCGAACTGCGGCGCCGCGGGCTAAAGGTTTCCGCCCGTGGCGATCGGCTACGGGTTGTGCCCCGTGGCAAGGTGACGCCTGACGTTGTCGCGACGATCCGCCAGCACAAGCCGGCGATCCTGGCCGCCCTGCGGGCCGAGGCGAACACGACGGCCAGCACGGCGCCTCGGGCCAAGGTGCTGATCCTGTTGCATCCTGACGGCTGGTGCGAAGCCTACGCGGCAAAGGATGTAGATATCCACGTGCTGCAAGTCTGGGGCGAAAACTGCGCCGAGGGTTCGGCCGACGATCAAACGGGCCGGCTGCCGGAGTGCTATGCCCGATTGCACCTGCCTGGCAACCTGCGGGCCACCGGATTTCCCAAGTACAAAAGCCGGCCGGGCGATTGGCGAAGCGCAGCGATTGATCGCTATTTGGAACTAACAGAAAAGTCAAATAACAATGCTTGACGAAATAGAACGTATGGAATATCATCCCGCTATGGCAGGAAAACTACCTATCAGCGAAACGCTGCGGCGGGCGATTCTTTCGGCCGACAAGACCCGTTATCAGATTTGGAAGGAAACCGGCGTAGCGCAGTCCACGTTGTCGAAGTTCGTCAATGGGCACGAAGCGCTCTCCCTGGCGGCGATTGACAAAGTGGCCGAATGTCTCGGCCTGGAGCTGGTCGAGTCGGCAGGCAAAGGCAAGAGCAAGAAACGGAGCAAGTAACCATGGCATCGGTATTCAAGCACGGCGGCAAGGGGAATCGAGACGGCTACTATTACGTGGCCTGGCGCGACCACCGCGGCAAGCGTCACACAAAATGCACCCGCACGACCGACAAGGCCGCGGCCGAGCGGATCGCGGCAAAATATGAAACCGATGCTGCCCTGCGGCGGGATGGGGTAATCGATCCGATGCTGGATGATATTGGCCGGCAATCGCAGCGGCCTTTGTCCGAACACATCGCCGACTACAAGGCCAAATTGCAATCCGCGGGACGGACCGCAGTTCATACCGATCGGACCACGAAGTACATCAAGGCGTTTGCGGCGTTCTGCAAGTTCGATCGGGCCGCCGACATCACGGCCGACGGCGCCCACCAGTACGCTCAATCTTTGACCGATAAGCAGCGTTCCGCCCGCACGGTCCAGGCTCACCTGACGGCCGCCAAGGGGTTTACCAAATGGCTGAGCAAGGGGCAGAAGTTGCTCCGCGATCCGCTGGAATCCGTCAGCACGCCCAGCCCCGAGGCCGATCGGTCTTTCGAGCGTCGCATCCTGTTGCCCGAGGAATGGTACTGGTTGCGGGCAAATACCAGCACGTCGGCGACACGCCAGGGCATGGCGGGTGCCGAACGGGTATTGCTGTATTCCGTGGCGATCCAAACCGGGTTGCGATCTGGAGAATTGCGCAGCCTGACGCGCGGCCGGCTGTTTCTCAGCGAGGACCGGCCCTACATCGTCTGCAAGGCACGATCGACTAAGAATCGCAAAGATGCCCGGCAATACATCCAGCGGCCCCTGGCGGCTGAACTGCAATCCCACGTGGCAACCAAGGCACCCGGCGGCCCGTTGTTTGTCTTGCCGGCCGAGGATGAAATGGCATCGATGCTGCGGGCCGATCTGGCCGACGCCCGCCGGGCATGGCTGAAAGAGACCTTGCACGACCCCGAGGAATACACCCGCCGGGAGCA
>JAIOQB010000007.1 GCA_021413585.1 Planctomycetia bacterium | reverse complement strand
CCGTCCGCCCGCGTGCCGGCCAGAATCAGGTCGCGCACCACCTTCTCCTCCAGGGCATGCCAGGCGCCGCCGAAAGCACCGGTGTTGAACGCGCCCGGCGCCGCCGGATCGGGAATCATTTCGGACAGTGCCCGCTTCTTCAGTGCCGACACCGCGTCCGCGCGGGCGTGCTTGCCGGTGGTTTGCTTCACCGTCTTGAACTCGTTGTAGTAGCGCTCTTCCAGCTTCTCGCGCAGGCCGTCGGAGGGGGGAATTTCGTACTTCTTCTTCTCCGCGCCCGCTTGCTGGCACAGCTCGATCTGCATCTGGCACAGCACCTTGACGATCCGGTGCGCTTCGAGGATCGCCTCCATCATCAGGTCTTCCGGCATCTCGCGGGCAAAACCCTCGATCATCGCTACGGCGGTCGCAGTGCCGGAGACGATCAGGTCCAGCTCGCTTCCTTCCAGCTCGTCCTGCGTGGGGAAGGGAATGAACTTGCCGTCGACATAGCCGATCCGCACCGCACCGACCGGCCCTTCAAAGGGCATCGGCGAGAGGCACAAGCAGGCCGAGGCGCCGTTCATAGCCAGCACGTCGGCGTCGGTCTGGCGATCGCTGGAAAGCGTGATCGCCTGCACCTGCACTTCGTCGCGGAACCATTCGGGAAACAGCGGCCGAATGGGGCGATCCAAAAGCCGCGCGGTGAGCGTTTCCTTGGTGGTGGGGCGACCTTCGCGCTTGATGAACCCGCCGGGGAACTTTCCCGCCGCGGCGGTCCGCTCGCGGTAGTCGCAAGTCAGCGGGAAGAAGTCGATGCCCGGCCGCGGGGCGCCGGTTGTGGCGGCGCACAGCACCACGGTGTCGTTGTAGCGGACGAGGCAACTGCCGCCGGCCTGCTTGGCCAGGGTGCCGGTCTCGAAGGAGATGATGCCGGAACCGATCTGCTTTTCAATCTTGGCTTTTTTCAATTTCGTGCTTCCTAAATGCTAAAGGAATTGTGTTGTGTTGCAGGCTTGCTCTCGTGAGGAGCCTACATAATTGAGGAACCTGACCGCCCTCGCTTCGTTGGAATCGCGCCTCGTGGAAATCGCGCCAGTGAAGCGCGCGAAGGGTCCGCACATTTGGCGGCAGAATGGGGCTCGCGCCGCGGCCGGGTAAGCAACGACTTGCTCGCGCAAGTTCCATTGCAACTTCCTGGCCACCGCTGAGTCACGCGCACTACTTGCGGAGATCGAGCCGGCCGATGATGTTCAGATAGCCCTGCGGATTGACCTTCTTGAGGTAATCCAGCAGCCGCCGACGCCGGCCAACCAAGGCCATCAGGCCCCGCCGGGTGGAATAGTCCTTCGGATGCAAATGCATGTGTTGGGTCAGATCCTTCACCCGTTTGGTGATGATCGCAACCTGAACTTCCGGCGAGCCCGAATCCTCGGGCGCACGGCGAAAGTCCTTGATCAATGCTTGCCGTTCTTCCTTCGTGACTGACATCTGAATATCACACCGTTTTCAAGACTGCGGACCAACCATGAAGCCGACGCCGGCTGCACGTGCCGCGGTCCGATTCCACACCTGTGCCCAAACGTATCCGCCCACCGGCGAAACCAACCATCCACTCTCCTGTGGGGGCGACGAGGCAGTTGGAACCACTCCAACCTGCTTACCTTGCCAACTATTAAACAGATCAGTGTATCACCCTGGGTGAGGTTTGCAACCGCAAAAAAACGGGGCGGTTTTGACCCTGCGAAGGCCCCAAGCAGGTCCGGCCTGCCGGGCCGGACCTTTGGCGTGCGAAATGGACCCGACTTCCGGGGTTTGGGCCGGCTGGCAGTGAAACCCCCGGGCGGAGCCCGGGGCTGTGGGGCGCGTCATAGCCCGGGGGTCGGCCTCAGAGACCGGCCTCGATCTACCTAATTCGGCTCCCCTGTACGCGACTAATGCAATACCTTACCGCAAGATCCAAGCGCGGGAACATTCAGGAGCCTCACAGTGGCAAGCACATTGGCCAATCCATTCCGCCGGTTGTCCGCCATCGTTCTGCTCACCAGCACGTCGGCGGTAGGCTGCACGGTGAGCACCGGCGGCCAGATACCCAACGGCTACAACGATCCTGATGTCGTGTATTTCGATCCTGGCCCCCAGTTCCCGCTTCGCGGCGGGACGGAGGCAGCGAAGCCGAAAGAGGTCGACGTGAAAGCTCAGCGGGCGGAACAGCAATAGAGGACGCCGACACGACGCCGCGGCCGCGCAGTTGGTCAATCCAATCCAGGGAACGGCTTGGAATCTGACCTCTTCTTGGGTGGCTTCTTTTTGACCCCCACATAAACGATTACTAAACCAACGCCGATGACCCCAATTCCTAAAATCAATGGCGCGGCCATGTAGGTAGGTGGCGCGGCCAGGCACATGACAACCAAGACGACGCCCAAGAGGACGACGAATATACCGGGAATCGCTCGCATGGTGATGCCCTCAAACGGTGCGTCGATTCTAGCACGACGCCGCGGACTTCAATAGCGGATGAGCCGTCCAGATATAGGTTGTGCGTGTGCGAACGAGGGCTAGCTGATGACACTCTCCAGCCAGAACAACAAATGTTGCCTAAGGCCGAGAGGGGCAAGTGGTTGGACTGGCGGCGGGCTAGGGACTGATATCGCCATAGCTGCGATTGAACCCCTTGGGGGGCATTTGCACGGGCTGTCCGTCATGCGGCGATGGATAAAGAACATCCAAAACGGTCATAAATACAGAGACCAATACGACGAGGCAAAACAAAGCGATCCAGACTCGCCTGGGGATTCTGATTGGCTCGTCGTCGTCAGCTTGCTTGCGGTCCATGCCCCTGATTCTACCAGCCTGGGGGGACTCAGCTAAAACTTTTTCTTTCGCTTTTGCCAAGCAACCAGCAGCCAGATCAGTAATAAAATTATCGCCACGCCAATTGTAGAGATTACGAGAAACAAGGGGACAAGGGGCTCGACTATTTCCCATATTATCCACAAAAAATTTACCGGACGGCTCGCCAGAAGTATCATGCCGCTGCCCTCAAGAAGTTTTCAATTGTCCAGATGTGCCCAGTGAGTCTCGCCGCCGTCGTTGGCGTGACTTCTTTCCCAGTGCCATATTTAGCGGGCAGTAGTTGTACCACGCGACAAAGAGCGCCGTCATAGCCGCGTGATGCCGGACAGTTTTCGAGTGGGCATTGATCATCCGGGTGAATCGTCCAACGCGGGCTCTTAGCGACAAATTCAATCGCAAGTGCAACCTCCGGGCGGAGCCCGGGGCTATGGCGCGCTGACCTCGTTCCAACCCGTTCGTTTCCCTTGCCGCCACGCGCGAACGCGCATCTGGCCGTTTGAAATGCTCGCCTCCACCGCGCCGTCCACCGCGGTGTGCAACACGCGGGGACCGCCCGGGGGCGGTGGGGCGACGCGGCGGTCTTCGTCGCCGCTGCCGACGCTTTAGGACGGGGTATACCACTGAACCATCCCTTGTTGATGGCACTGTCCCGCCAGACCCACTCTGACTAAGGCCGGGAGGGGCAAGTGGTTGGGGGAAGTTGAAAAAATCCACCTACTCCTGTGGCCGAAACCCCAGCAGGTGAGCCCCGCACCACGCGAGCAGCGAAACAACAGCCGCTCCGATGGCCGTGCCGACTACAAGTGGCCGGTCGTTTTCAGGTGCGCTGAAGGCGCCGATGCCCATCCGTATGGCGGTAAGTAGGGCAAACGCAAAGATCACGCGCAGGCAAATCGCGACGACGCGGCGCGGCGTCCAGGGGGGCTGTGGAGCGACATAGCGCTTTGGCGGCTTGTCTGGAATCTTTAGCGCTTCGAATGGGTTTTCGTCCATGCCCCTGATTCTACCAGCCTGCACCACTTCCCTCAAAAGGATTTCGATTGCCTAAATTTGGCCGGCGAGTCGAGGTGCAACCCCCGGGCGGAGCCCGGGCCTATGGCGCGATTACTTCGACCCAACCCGTTCGCTTCCCCTGCCGCCAGGCGCGAACGCGCATCTCGCCGTTTGAAATACTCGCCTCCACCGCGCCGTCCGCCGCGGTGTGCAAGACGCGGGGACCACCTGGAGGTGGCGGGGCCACACGGCGGTCTTCGTCGCCGCTGCCGCTTACGACGCTAAACGATGGGCTACACCAGCGAACCATGCCCGGTTGATGGCACTGTCCCCCTAAAACCACACACGCCCCCCGTCCCCTTGCCGCCGAATCCGAGCGCCCTAATCTGAGGGGATGAACGCATTCCTAGAACTCCGCAAGCAAGCCCGCGCCCGTCGCGACACGCTGGTAAAAGACGCCCGCGAAGAGTACCGGACCACACTGGTAAAGATCGCGACCCTAGAGCATCGGATAACCGGCCGGCAGGCAGCCAAGCCCAGCACGCTCACCAGCCGCATCCATTCCGTTATCCCCACCGAGGGGACATTCACCACGGAAGATATCACCACGGCCTTAGAGGCTTTGGAGCCGGGGGTCGTGTGGCGGCGGGCCACCATCGACAACGCTATCGGGGGACTGCGCCGGAAGGGATTGATTCGACGGATCAGCAAAGCCAAATCCAGCGTCAACGGACTGGCCAGCCGGGCCGTCTACACGCGGGTAGATTCCGACGTGGCCCCGATTCCTTTCGAGGGCATGACGCTGCCAGACGTGATACACGACGTGCTAAAGGGCAAGTCGCTGAACCGGACCGAATTGACGATGGCCCTGATTGATGCCGGCTATCGCACGTCTATGACGCGGAAGGGGCTGCGGGACCATGTGGGGCGGCTGCTGCGGGCGGATAAGCGGTTTAGCAAGAGCGGGGATCGGTGGGGGGTGGTGTCTTAGTCCCCACTAATCCTTCCCCAACGCTACGTATCGCACTCTACCGATACGCCTGTTCAGGCAGGGCCACGCCACAGGATTGCAGCGACCATTGACAGCACCATGTGCAATTGCATATAGTGCTGCGATGGTCGTTGTTAATGGTCTTGCAGAAGGAAATGGCTATGAAGGTTGTATTCGATCTTGCCGCCCAGCAAATCAGTATCGAGGGAGACGGCGAAAAATTACTGGAGGTGCTTGAAGCAGCGAGAAATCTCGCGCCGCATATTACGCACATTCAGATTCACGCTGGCGCCCCCCCGAAGAAATCGCAGGAAAAAGGGCCTCCCGCATCCGGCAATACGTCCAACGGGGCCGGCGGCGCTACGCAGACACTGAAACAATTTGTTCGTAGCTTGCGACTAGATAATACGGCCGAACGTGTGGCAGCGATTGCATACCACGTAAAGCACCAGGAGAATCGCGAGTCGTTTTCCCCGAAGGAAATGGGCAGTTGGTTCACCATCGCCGGTCTGCAAAAACCAAAGCAGATGCCGGTCGCGATGTTCGCCGCCAAAAAACGACATGGCTATGTGGACAGCGCTGGCCACGGAAAGTTTCGGTTGGCGACCAACGGAGAAAATCTGGTTACGAGCAAGATGAACGATGCCGAGGGGTCGGTAGATGAGGAATAAATAAAAAGGCTCAGCGGCAACCGGAGTCACCGCTGAGCCTCGAATTACTGGACTCCATCAACGGCCGGATCTGCGGGTTTAGCTTGTTCAGGGCGCCCGCGGGTCTAGCTCAAAATGAAGGGAACCAGCAATGGTCGTGTATTTCTACGCAGTGTGGAAAGTATTCGGTCGTTTGCCCTGGTGTGGCCTGTCGCGAGGCGCGCTGCATTCTATGGGCATAGGTACGGCCCGACGCTAGTCCGCACGGGATTGAGCCCCGCCGTTGTGACTGCCATCACGGCGGCGGGGCCTTTCCTATCTTACCATTTCGGCCCGCCTGGGTCGAATCTAAAGTTTCCATTTTTGGACAGCGGCCCGCGACTTGGATGTCGCAGCGGCTTTATAGCCCGCCCTAGGGGACGGCTTACGCCGGCCGGGTTCGATTCCCCCGCTTTCCGCTAGTGCTTTTAGGCGATGCCGTAGAGGCCCTGTCGAGCGCCCCCCTGATCCAGGCGGACAGCTTAACTCCAGCCTTCGCGGCGGCACGCTCATAGGCTTCCCGCTGGGCATCGGATAGTCGGATTTGGAGCAACCTGCCCTGTGGCCCGCCGGGGTCCAGGGTGGGCCTGCCCATTTTTGCCTTGGCCATGCCCGAATTGTAATGACAAAATAATTTCCCGCAAGCCCACTTTTGTTATTGCAAAAGAATACTTTTGTCACTACAATAGTCTTAGTGAAAGAAAAAACCCCGGTTCAGCCTTGCAGGGCCGAATCGGGGCGAGAACAAAACCAGGCTTTCGCCCAATCCGTCCCAACAACGGGATTGTAGCGAAGGCAGAAACAAAAGGCCAACGTGATGATCGCTCCAATCTGCCAGCACGAAAACCGCAAGAAACACGGCCGGGACCGCAAGGGCCAACAGCGTTGGAAGTGCCCCAAGTGCGGTGCTACTTTCACCAGCAATGAAGCACGCCCCTTGGGCAATATGCGAACGGACCTGGACGACGCGGCCCGCGTGCTGGGGATGCTGCTAGAGGGAATGAGCATCCGCGCTTGCGAACGTCTGTGCGGAATGAAGGCCGACACGATTTGTGACTTGGTTCTACTGGCCGGGGAGAATTGCGAGCGGTTCCTGCGGGAGAACGTCCGCAACGTCCAGGCCGACACAATCGAGCTAGATGAAATCTGGGATTTTGTGGCCATGAAGGGCCGCACCAAAGAGCGCCTAGGCCGCGTGGGTGAGGTTGGCGATAGCTGGACGTGGTTGGCCATCGAAGGGACGACAAAGCTTGTCCTGAGTCACGCTGTCGGCCTTCGCGACGATGAAACCTGCAATCGGTTCCTGGCACAGTTGAACAACGCCACTATCGGCCAGTGCCAAGTCACGTCGGACGGCTTGGGGCTCTACACCCTTCGCGTCCCGTTCCACATGGGCAGTCGGGCCTCGTTCGCGCAGCTTGTCAAAACCTACTCTTCTAGCCAAACCGAAACCCGCTACTCGCCGGCCACGATAATGAGCGCGGAAAAGGTAACCCGATTCGGCCAGCCGGACGAAGAGAAGATTTCAACGAGCTATGCCGAGCGGTTGAATCTGTCGCTGAGAATGCACGTCCGACGCTACACGCGATTGACGAATGCCCACAGCAAGACAGCTCGGCATCATGCGGCCATGACCGCACTTTTCATCGGATTTTACAACTTCGTTAGACCCAATATGGCCCTGGGGAAGAAAGTCACGCCAGCGATGGCGGCGGGGCTCACTGGGCACGTTTGGACGATTCGCGAGCTTTTGACGACTGCGGCCTAGTGCGCAAGTTGCTGCTTGTCGTACCGATCTACGGCGCTCTGAATCTCTTCAATAAGACGACGAATGTCCGCTTCGCTTTCAAATACGTAGCGATGCCCAGCAAACGTGCAAACCACCGGATAATCTTTTGTTATTTCCGCCAGCTGCGTCAGGTGGGAAACAAGTTCCGCTCTTATTGTTCGGAACACACTAACTGTTTCTTTGTTAGCTGTGAGTGTCGGCATTATGCGTCTCCACCTGGAGTTCCATCCTTGATTGGGTGGCTGAGTGTCATTGCAATTGTGGCCACAGAGTCAGCTAAACCATAGAACAAGTCTAAATTGTGCGTCTTGCTATGCACAGAGGCGTCGGTTGTATCGGTTTTCTTGGGACTGCAAAGCGAGTCAAAGGCATGCGGTTGTGGAGAATCAAGCCCCAAAAAACCTATCAAACCCGTGAGGCCAAAGACTTGCAAACTGGTGGGCTGCGGAGAGGCCGGCACGTTTAGCGGAAAGGCGATGACTGATCGGTAGCCGCGTGTATGGGCGCGTTCACGAAGGGTTAGGTGGACTGGATCTAGCTCGGTATCGCAAACATAGATTTGACGAGAATCCGCTAGCGTTGCATTCTTGAATCTGTGGTAAATGTAGTTTTCAGAGAGGCCTTCGCATTGACCTAGCGGGCGCATTAATGGACTTTGCTCTTTGTCCCGAAAATTGTCGGTAAGTTGATGTCCACTGCCATCAGCCTTCGGGGATATTGTTTTGACAGTGACATGAAATTCTTGAAGTCCAGAGACTAACCGCAGGTACTCCACGAGTTGCGCCCCTAGAACATTCTCAAGCCCGGTTCGCATGCTATAGCCCGACCCATCCGCAGTAGCCTGCCGTACTTGTTCGATCATGTGATGCTGGAGTTTTGTGGCTCTATTGAACAACTCCTGCTCTTTTCGCACCCTTAACGACATTCGCCATGCGTGCTGCAAAAGCGCGAGCGTGAATGCCACAAAGAGAACGCTAGAAACAAAGGTCAACCACAAGTAAAAATGGAATTGGCTTTGCGTTGCTAGCTGCCACTTTGCCTCAAGTTCAATCAGTCCAACAAATGCCCCAATCGCACTTACTAATGAAATTGCGAGTTGAGTTAATGTCAGAGTGGCCTGGACTCTGTCCGAAAAAAATTCAACTCTCAGGAGTTTTAGCAGCTTGAACAACAGTTGGATACCGAATGGGGCTGGAGGGACGACAATTGATGAAGCGTTATCCCGCATTTCCACCCCCTCCGTCAAGGGGTCTGGCAGGATCCTGGCCATCATAGACCAGCAAAATCAGGCCTCCGGGTGATTTTTCAACATTCCTCTATCCCCTTGCCCCTCCCGGCCTTAGTCTCATCCAGGCCGGTCGACTCCAAATCGCCGGGCAGCAGCACGCGGCGGCCGGCGTAGGCGATCTTCAGCACGATGCTGTTGGCGTTGTCCAGCTTGGCCGCGTCCGCCACGACGACGCCGCGCGAGGGTGGATGCAACACCTCGATCTGCACCGCGGCGGTCGAGAGTCGGTCGCCGGCCGAGAGCGGGCGCAGCGGCACACCATGCTCCTTGATCGCTTGCCACAATGCCTCCACGCTGCGGCTATGGTTTTCCAACATCACGGGCGAGACGTAAACCACGCCGACTGAAAAACGGTCGAGCAGCCGCGGCAGGGCGTTAAAGTGGTCCGTGTCGGCGTGCGAGATCACGATCGCGTCGAGGTGCGACTTGCCACGCGACCAGAGATAGCCCGACACCGTTTCCGCCACCGTCTCCGGCGGGCCCTGGTGCCCCGCGTCGTAGAGCATCGTGCGGCCGTCGGGCAGTTCCAGCACCGTGGCGGTGCCGTGCCCTACGGAGAGGAATGTGCAGCGGAACGTATCGTCGCCGCCGCGAAACAATGGCCCGGCAAAACCGATGGCAATCCACCCGCTGAGCATTGCCACGCACCACCGCGTCCTCGGCATCCGCGCGGGCCACAGCGCGGCCGCCGCCAGCCCCAGGTAAAATCCCGCCAGCCACCAACCGGGCGGCCCCGGCACCCAGGCATGGCTGGCCGGCAAACGGGCGGCCCACTCGACCGCTGTGTGCACGAACGACAGCGACCAGTCGCATACGTGCCCGCAAAAGTGCGCCACCGGCGGCAGCAGCCACCCGAACACCATCACGCCCAACCCCGAGATCAGTGCGATGCTCATCGGCAGCCCAACGAACGGATTGAGCACCAACCCAATCGGAGAGAACAGGTGAAATTGGTTCATTAGCAATGGGGCCAAGACCACGCCCACCACCAGGCCTACGAGCATTCCCTCTCCCAGCCAGCGGCCGATGTGACGCGCGGCACGCATCGGCCACGGATCGGACGCGGCCAGCAATTGATCGAGCGGATGAATCACCCGGCGGCGGCTGGGACGCTGGGCATACCACACCAGCGCGCCGACCGCCAGGAACGACAACTGCGGCCCGACGCGAAACAAGTCCGTCGGATCGATCGCCAGCACGATCAGCGCGGCGAGCGCCAGGATATTAAACCCATCGCGCGCACGTCCGATGAACTGCGCCCAGCAGAAGGCGACTACGACAATGGTCGCTCGCACCACGGACGGCTCGGCCTGCACCAACATCGCGTAAAAGATCGTCGTCCCCGCGATCAACACCAGCCCCCAGCGGCGCGGCAGCCAGCCCAACCGCAGCGCACCGAACAGCACCATCGACAAGATCGCCACATGCATGCCCGAGATCACCAGCAGATGCACGGTGCTCGTCTCGACATACGGCTCGAACTGGTCGCGGCGCAGTTCGTCGCGCTCTCCAAGCAGCACGGCCGCCGCCAGGCCGGCCCGGCGATGATCGAGGTACCGCCACAACATGCGATCGGCCCGAAACCGGATCTCCGCCATAGCGTCGGCCACCCAGCGCGGCACGGCGAACGGATTGAAGCTGCTCACGGCATCGACACGCGAGATGCACTCCGGCGCCTCGCTGCGCACGCCGCACAGCCGGCGGTCGTGCCGGGCAGCGACCGCGAAGTCCCGCTCGCCAGGGTTTGAAACAATCGGCTCGGCCCTCAATTGGCCGAACACCTGCACGCGGTCGCCAGCTCGCAATCCCAGCAGATGGCCGGATACCCAAACGTCGACCCGTCCCGAGGCGGCACGCCACGCGGCCCGGTCGCGGATCCCGTCCACCTCCAGTCGCACCCGGGTTTGATCCCCGCCCGAGCCGCTCCGCATCGGATCAAACGGCGGAGCGGGCAACTGCGACGGGACGGCCAACACTCGGCCGCTCAAGCAAACCGGCGCGGCTTCCTCGTGGGCAAAGCGGCCGATTTCCTCCTCGCCGAATAGGTTCCAACCGGTGTGGTGCCAGGCGGCCGCCAGGGCCGCGGCCGACAGCAGCAAGAACAGCGCCGCGGTAAACTCGCGTCGCCGCCGGATGAAAACCATCCAGGCCAGCCACGCGAAGCATCCGACAGCCAGCCAGATCCCTGGCAAGACGCCGGGCCAGATCGGCAGCACTCGATCCAGCACCATACCGGCCGCGACCGCCACGAACACGACCAGCAGCGGGCGTTGCGCCGCTGGGGCGAGTTGCTTGGCTTTTGCAGGCTGGGGTGACGTGGCCATGCGCGGACCATCGCGCCGCGCGCGACGCGGCGGTTGACGAATTACGCGCCGCTCGGGGAGCGGCGGCTAACGGGGACTCGAACGAACTGCGATTACTTCGTGGTCGATTCGCCCATCAGTTCCTTCACCTTCGGCTCGATCGCTTCGGCCCAGATCTGGTAACCCTTGTCTTGCGGGTGCAAGTGATCGGGCATCACGTCGTTGGGAAGTGTCTTGCCGTCGGCGGCCAGAAACTTCGGGCCGATGTCCATGAAGAAGACGTTCTTGTCGTCTCCCAGCTTGGCGATGATGGCGTTGGCCCCCTCGTTCTTCTTGCGCAGGCCGTCTTTTTCGTCGGTGCCGCGCGGGAAGATCGCCAGCAACAGGATCTTCGTCTCGGGGAGCTTGTCGCGCAGCTTCTGCACGATGGCGGTCACGCCGGCGGCGATTTCTTCCGACGTGTTGCTGCCGGAGTTATTCGTGCCGATCATCACCACGGCCAGCTTCGGCTTGATCCCTTCGATGGCCCCGTTGTCCAGCCGCCACAGGACGTGCTGCGTCTGGTCGCCGCCGATGCCCAGGTTGGCCGCGTGCCGCTTTCCGTAAAACTTATCCCACACCTTCTGGCCGCCCCCTTCCCATCCCTGCGTGATCGAGTCGCCGACAAAGATCAGGTCAACGTGCCCTGCGGCCTCTTTGACACGCGAATTGATCTGGGCGTTGCGCTGCTGCCACCAGGCGTCGGGACGCGGGGCGGCCTCGGTGGTGTTCACCGGACCGGCCGGGGCCGCGGGATGCTTGGCCTTGGACTTCGCCTCCGCCGAACTCAACACGAAGAGCGAGCCGAACAGGCCCAGCAGGGCCAACACAACCGACGCACGAAAAGGGCGAATCATAGAACGCCTTTCGGAGAAATTGGGGGGAAGGATGCGGGTGGGACCGAACGCCAGTGCGTAGCACCAAATGTCATTGCATAGCACCAAAATGTCATTGCCCAGCATGGTAGCCCTGAAAACGGCCCGATGCAATTCGCCCGGAGGCCAGTTTTTGGGCTCCAAAGGGGCGGCCGCCGTTGTGCATCGTCCACGGGCCGTAACTAGACTGGAAGGGGGCGGGAATTTTCGGGGGCTATCGGCTATCGGCTGTCGGCCAAGCACCCACCCTACTAACTGCGGAGAGACGCGATGCGAAACATAGCAGCGGCTTGGGTGGGAGCGTTACTGGCTACGGGCCTGACTTTCGCCCCAGCGCACGCCGTCGAAATCGGTGACCGGGTGGTCGTCGTCACCGAGACCACGCTCAGCGGCTCCGGCGGCGCGGCTGAAAAGCTGCCTCCCGGCACGATCCTGGGGGTCGAATACGCCGAGGCGGGCCGCCTGTGGGTCAGCCAGACGATTCCCGGCTGGGTCGACGCGGCGGCGGTGATGGATCTGGCCCAGGCCGACGCCCACTTCACGGCGCTGGTGGCGAAGAACCCTAAAGACCCCGTGGCGCTGCGAGCGTTGGGGAACATCCGCCGTGCCCAGCATCGGTTTGAAGATGCGATGCAGTATTTCTGCTACGAGCTGCGGCTGATGCCGGAAGACGCGGTGGCCCATCGCTGGCGGGCATACACACTGGTCGAAGCGGGACTGCACGACGGCGCGCTGGCCGACTCGTGCGCGGCGGTCCGGCTGGCGCCTAACGACGTAGCCTCTCTACTGCTAAGGGCATCGACTCGCCGGCTGGGTCGGCGCCTGTCCGACGCCGTGGCCGATTACGACGCGGCGATCAAGCTGGTCCCCGGTTCGGCCGTGGCCTACCTGGGGCGCGGCCAGGCGAAAGCATCGCTGGGTCAACTCGACGCCGCGCTGGCCGA
>JAIOQB010000006.1 GCA_021413585.1 Planctomycetia bacterium | reverse complement strand
TTTGCACTACGAGGGTGCAAGCACCCACGCTACGCTTCTGCCGCCGCACGATAGATCTCGTCCAGCAGGCGCACCCCATCGAGCACGGTAGCATCGACTTCGGTGGCATCGATCGGCTGCAGCCGGGCTTCGCGGCGAGTGCGACTTATAAAATCGGCTAGCAATAACCGCAATGGGTCTTCCAGCCGAACGGCCGAAGATTGGGGCGAAGGGTTGTGACGTGCTCCGGGTGCCGGGGGAAACGCCCCAGAATAATCGACCCCCAACTTCTGGGCCGTTTCCCCAGCCACCCACAACGGCGCAGCGATAGGCGTGAAGAAAATCGAATAGTCGGTAAGCCGCAAGGTTCGCGCCACCGTGCTGCCATTGATAGCATACCCGGCCGGCCGCGGCTGCTCAGGACAGTACAACGATCGCGACGAGACCGCCACGCTGCCCACCGCATGTACGTAATCGAACGACACGTCCATTCGGTCCTTCCGCGATTTGTCGCAGCGGATATTCTCCACCCGGCCCCCCGCAGGCGCGCAGGCCAATAGCATGCTCAGCACATGCGGCAAGGCGTTGGGGATCATCTCCAGTCCCTCCACCGCCGGTGCCAGCAGCATCTCCAGCCGCTCGAACGGATTGGCCCGCACGGCTGGGTAACACTGGTCGAACGCAGGGAGCGTATAGGGCCACTGCGTGTTGACCATGAGCACCTTGCCCGCCGCGGCAAACCCCTCGACCAGCGGTTCGGCCACGGCCCGATTGTCGGCGAGCGGCGTAAAAACCAGCGGCTTTTCGCACAGCACATGCACACCCGCGGCCAGGGCCTGGGCCAAATGCTCGGCATGGAAATCATGAGGCGAGCAGATGGCCACGGCGTCGAGCGACTCGCGGCGGAGCATCTCGTCGAGCGTCAGGTAGCCCCGCACGCTGGGGCCGTAGTATGCTCGCAGCGCCTCGGCCGCCGCAGCCAATGTTTCGGGCCGCGTGCCTACGATCGCGCACACGTCGGCCCCCAGATCCGCCAATTCGCGGGCAATGAACTGCCCAATCCCCTGCGCCGCCCGGCGGGCTCCGACGATGCCAATGCGTAAGGTCATGGGGGGCGGTTGGCTATCGGCTGTCGGCTATCGGCTTTCAGCCGGGGACTGTCGCACTGCGGAAATCGAGTCATCTAGCAACGGCCGTGGGTGCAAGCACCCACGCTACGTTGCGTGAATGTAACACGCCGCCTGCGTGCTTGCACGCACGGTTTCCAGCCGCACCCGCGGGTGCCAGCACTCACGCTGCGGGCCGCAAACGCCCCAAAACCAACACGCTGCACGCCAAATGAGCTTGCCCCTGGCAGCGGAAATCGGGATGATTCGCGGCGCTACGCTCCCCTTAGTCCGGCAATTTGCGCAGAGCGGGGACTGCCAGCATTGCTTGTTCGCTTTGCTAACACTGCGTTTGTTCACATTGCTAATTCACACTGCGCTCGTTCACTGAAGTCGACGTGTTGCCGATCCCGCGGGGCGCTCCGATGAACCACTGCATGCCTGATCGCCAGTCGCTTGCGACGCGGCAGCCGATCTCGGCGTCGATGATTTGCCAGAATGAAGAGGCGAACATTGCCCGCTCGCTGGCGGCACTCGCGTGGTGCGATGAGATCGTGGTGGTCGACGGCGGGTCGACCGACCGGACGTGCGAGATCGCGGGCAACTGGCCCGGCGTGCGGTTGCTGTCTCGCCCGTTTGACACGTTCATCAATCAAAAAAACTTTGCCCTGGACGCCTGTCGCAACGAGTGGAATCTGTCCGTCGACGCCGACGAAGTGTTCACCCCCGAGCTGTGCCAGGAAATCGCCGCGCTGCCGCTGACTGCCGCCGGCTACGCCATCGGCCGCCGCACGTTCCTGGGTGACCAGGAAATCCGCTTCGGCACCTGGAGCCCCGACTACAACCTGCGGCTGTTCTCGCGGAGCGCTGGCCGCTGGGGAGGCTCCAATCCGCACGAGCGCGTAATCCTCAACGGACGCGTGGAACGTCTGCGGCACCGGATGCTGCACTACAGCTACCGCACCCGACAGGAGTTCCTCGCGCGCAACGAAAAATACACGCGGATGAGCGTCGAGCATATCGCCGGCCGCCGCCAGCGCGTGCTTCCCGGCGAGGCGGCGGTGCACGCCGTCGGCAACTTCTGCAAAGCCTACGTACTCAAGCAAGGCTTCCGCGATGGCGCGGCGGGTTGGTTCATCGCCTGGCACACGGCCCGGCTCTCGCATTTGAAATACGTGCTACTGGCCCAGCGGCTGCGGCAAGCGGGCGGCGCAGCAGCCGACGCTCCCCACGTCGCGCGGGAACAACCGTCCCGCACCGCGGCTTAATTCATTCATTATTGATGACATTGAGGACATTGCACCAATGAGCTTTTCCGTCACACGCCTGGCCGAGCGCACGTATCGCTCGCTGCAGAAACGACTCGCGCCCGCCGGCGGCCTGACCGCCGCCCGGCTGCGGATGCCCGACGTCGCCGAGGCCGATTTCGCCATCATGGAGCAGGTCACGCCGTACACGATGATCGGCGCCGATCGGCTACTCGCGCTGATCGACGCCACGCGGTATGTCGCCCGAGCGGGCATCGAAGGGGCGATGGTCGAGTGCGGGGTGTGGCGCGGCGGCGCGTCGATGGCCGCGATGCTCACGATGATGGAAGCAGGACACCGCGACCGCGAGTTCTATCTCTACGACACATACGAGGGAATGTCGCAACCGACCGAGCACGACCGCCGGATCGACGGCCGGCACGCCCTGCCCGAGTTCCACCAACGCAAAACGGCCGCCGACACGTCCGACTGGTGCCGGGCAGGCCTCGACGAAGTCCGCCGGGCGGTTCACACCACCGGCTACCCGCCCGAGTTGATTCGCTTCGTCGCCGGCAAAGTCGAAGACACGATTCCGAATGAAGCCCCCGAGAAAATCGCGGTGCTGCGGCTCGACACGGACTGGTATGTGTCGACCAAGCACGAAATGGATCACCTGTTCCCGCGGCTGGCCCGCGGAGGCGTGCTGATCGTCGACGACTACGGCCACTGGCAAGGAGCCCGGCAAGCGGTGGATGAATACTTCGAGCACCACGGCATCGCCCTGCTACTCTCGCGCACCGACTACACCGGCCGAATGGGCGTCAAGATCTAACCCCTTCACACCCTTCACACCATTTTTTCACACCCCGTTTTCACACCCTTCACACCCTTCTCACCCTTCTCACCCTGCCCCCGCCATGCAGCCCGAAATCAAGCAAACCGTGCTCCGATTCTTCGCCGAGCAGAAGCCAGGCCGCGTGCTCGACTTCCCCTGCGGCACCGGCTGGCTGGGCGATGCGCTCGCCGGGCCCGGCTGGGACTACCACCCGGCCGATTTGTATTGCGAGATCGAGCGGCCGAACTTCCGCGCGGCCGACTTGCAGCAGCGGTTCCCGTACTGCGACGGCGAGTTCGACTACGTCGCCTGCTTCGAGGGGATCGAGCATGTGGAAAACTATCACCACCTGCTGCGCGAGGCGTGCCGCGTGCTCAAGCCGGGGGGGACGCTGATCCTCAGCACGCCTAATCCGCTGAATATCAAAAGCCGCCGCCGCTACTACTGGTCGGCCACGTTCTATGGCTTTCCGCATTTGATCGATATGCCAAAAGTTGGCGATCATATCCACGTCACGCCGGTCAACCTGTCGTTCCTGATGGCGTTCGCCCAGCGCGAGGGGCTCGACTTCGGCCAACTGCACGACGTGCCGATCCGCGCGCACATGCTGCGCTACGCCCCGCAGGTGCTGGCGATCCAGGCGTATAACTGGCTCAAGACGCTTAGCAAGCCGCCGGCGCATCGCGCCTGGCTGCGCAGGCTGGCCAGTTGGCGCGTTTGCTTGTGCGATGGCATGGTCACATCGTTTAAGAAGCGGATGGTGGCGGCGGGGACGGTGGGGAACGACGTTGACAGGGAGCGGTCCGTTGTCAGTGGTCCGTTGTCCGTGGGACGGGAATCTCGCGTGGCGCGGGCAGTAAACGAATTGCGGCAGTTTCTGCCCGGCAGTGAAGAATGCGGGCCTCCACAAACCGAAGCGGCTTGATTGCGGCTTGCGCGCTGCACCAACGATCGAAAGGAGTTCGACTCAGCATGCGACCTTGTGCCACCACGCTCGAAGCGGAAATGACGCCGCTGGAGCACGAATATCTGCTGCGCCTCATCGGCGACGCACATCATACGGGCAAGCATCTGGAAATCGGCACCGCCGCCGGCGGCACGCTGTGCGCCATGATGGGCTGCTTTGACGACCAACAGCGGCCGCCGTTTGTCGTCGTCGATCGGATGACGTACTTTCCCGATCAGGCCGCCACCGTGCGCCGCAATCTGTCACAGCGGGGGCTCGATCCGAACCAGGTTGACTTCCGCGTCGCCACCAGCGCGGCCGCGTTTGCCGACGCCGAAGAGCGGGGCGACGTGTTCGATTTCATGCTGATCGACAGTTGCCACAAGATCCTGGCCGTAATGGCCGACCTCCGCTGGACCCGGCTGTTGGCCGTTGGCGGCATTCTCTGCCTGCACGACTATTGCCCCAAGTTTCCCGGCGTGATGCGGGCGGTCGACCGATTCCTCAGCCAATATCCGAACTACGAACGGATGGGCCTGGCCGGCTCGCTGCTGGCGATCCGCAAAGCGACCGCCACCGCCGGGCAGGAAGTCACCCCACTCGACCAGGCCTACGCCCTGGCCTGGCACTTGCCGCTGGTGGCGCAGCGCAAGATCGACAAATGGCGGGCACCGCAGCGCGCGGCGGCGTGAATGCGAAATAGTACTCATCACGCTCCGCGTGATGCAAATCCTCACGCGGAGCGTGAAGGATACTTTGGCTCAATCGCTTCGCAACAAGTCCCCAGCATGAATCCCCTCACCAGCCCATCACCGGCGACGGATTTTCTGCCATCGGCGGCGCTGATGGCGCACGGGGCTGTCGTTGAGACGCCGCGCGCCACGCGTCGGCTGAACATCGCCCTGGTGCGGCAGGAATATCGCGCGGCTGGCGGGGCGGAGTTGTTCACTGCCCGGCTGATCTCCGCACTGCAGGAGGACGGCCACCGGGTCACATTGATCGCCCGTCACTGGCCGGCGGACGACTCGTTGCGGGCGATCTGCTGCAATCCGCCCCGC
This sequence comes from Planctomycetia bacterium, assembly GCA_021413585.1. Taxonomy (GTDB): domain Bacteria; phylum Planctomycetota; class Planctomycetia; order Pirellulales; family UBA7805; genus JAIOPX01. The sequence continues at coordinate 33,033 of JAIOQB010000006.1, read as the reverse complement.
TGGGGCCGGCTGCTACGCGACTGGGGATTCTCACAGGCGGTGCAATATGTTCTACGCCGGCAGCGCTTCGATCTCGTGCAAAGCAACGAACGGGTGCCCGGCTGCGACGTATACCGCGCCGGTGACGGCGTGCATCGCCAATGGCTTGAGGAGCGGGGCCGCACGCAATCCGCCGCCGCCCGCTGGGCCGTCGCTGCGAGCCCCTATCACCGCTACCTGCTGTGGGCAGAGCGGCAAGTGCTCGAACATCCCAAACTGCGGGCCGTGATCTGCAATTCGCGGATGGTGCGCGATGAAATCTCGCGCCATTTCCGCATTGATCCGGCCAAGCTGCACGTCGTCTACAACGGCGTGGACACCACGCGATTCGCCCCGAACTTGAAGCAACATCGCGACGTGCTGCGCCGCTCACTGGGCGTGCCGGCCGACGCGCCGCTGTTCGCGTTCGTCGGCTCGGGCTTCGAGCGCAAAGGGCTGCGGATGGCCATCGAGGCGCTGGCTCAATTGCCCGCGGCGCATCTGGTGGTCGTGGGTTACGAAAAGTCCCGCTGGCGGTTCGATTGGCTCGCCCGGCGGCTGGGCGTGCGGAAGCGCGTTCACTTCGCCGGCGTGCAGGCGGACGTCGGCCCATACTACGGCGCGGCCGACGCCCTGGTGCTGCCGACGCTGTACGATCCGTTTCCCAACGTCGTGATGGAAGCGATGGCCAGCGGGTTGCCGGCCCTGGTCAGCCGCCAATGCGGCGCGGCGGAGCTAGTCGAGCCCGACCTCAGCGGCCACGTCTGCGACGCGCTCGATCGAACCGCCTGGGTAGCCGCCATGAAGCAGCTTTCCGACCCGACGCTCGCCGGCCGGATGGGGGCCGCCGCCCGCCGCCGCGTCGAGCCCTACACGCTTTCCGCCATGACCGAGCAACTGGACACCCTGTACCGCGAGCTGCTGCCATGACGCGCCCCCTGCACATCGTTCACACCGAAGCTTCCTGCGGCTGGGGGGGCCAGGAAATCCGCATCCTCAACGAAGCGGCCGGCCTGCTGGCGCGAGGGCATCGCGTTGAGCTGCTCACGCCCGGCGGCATTCCGATTTTTGAAGAAGCCCGCCGCCGTGGAATCCCTGTCGTGCCGATGAAGATGGGCCGGCGTTCGCTCAAGGGAATGCGTGGCATGCGCCGCTGGCTCAACGCAAATCGCCCCGACGTGCTCAACACGCACAGCTCGACCGATAGTTGGCTCGCCGCAGTCGCCACGCGATTGCTCCCCAACCGGCCACGCATCGTGCGCACCCGGCACATTTCCGCTGCGATCTCTCGCGATCCGCTGAGTCGCTGGCTCTACAGCCGCGGCGCCGATCGGGTGGTGACCACCGGCGAACGGCTCCGCCAGACGCTGATCAACGACAACGGCGTGCCGGCTGAGCGCGTGATCTCTGTCCCCACGGGCGTCGATACGCAGTTGTTCGCGCCGGGCGACCGCGACGCGTCGCGCCGCCGGCTGGGTTTGCCGCTGGACAAATCGATCGTCGGCATCGTTTCCACGGTGCGCACCTGGAAAGGGCATCGCTACCTGATCGACGCGATCCACCAGCTCAACCGGCCCGACGTGCTGTTGCTGATCGTCGGCCACGGCCCGATCCACGACGTCGTGACCGCGCACATCGCCGGGCTGAACATGGGGGATCGAGCGCTGATGGTCGGCCAGCAGCTCAATGTGCCCGAGTGGCTCGCGGCGATGGATATCTTCGCCATGCCCTCGTATGCGAATGAAGGAGTGCCGCAGGCGATCGTGCAGGCGATGAGCTGCCGGCTGCCGGTAATCTCCACGCCGATCGGAGCGATCGCCGAAGCGGTGGTCCACGAACAGACCGGCCTGCTGGTGCCGCCGCGGGAAGTCCCGCCGCTGGCCGCCGCGCTGGCTACGCTGCTGGACAATTGGGAACTCCGCCAACAGTATGCCCAAGCGGGCCGCGACCGGGCGGTTGCGAAGTTCGGCATCGAGGCGATGCTGGACAAGATGGAACAGATTTTTGACGAAGTAAGCCGGCCGGCGGTGCGCAGTCTCGCGGCTTAGGCAACGAAGAGTTTTTACCACAGAGACACAGAGGCACGGCTTTCAGCTATCGGCTGTCGGCTGTCGGCTTTTGCTGATAGCCGACAGCCGATAGCCGATAGCCAACCTTCTCTGTGGTTCAAAAGTTTTTGTGAAGAGTCCAAATGAAAATAGCCATCTTCATCCCCAACTGGATCGGCGACGCGGTGATGGCCACGCCGGCGCTCGCGGCGCTGCGGGACCACTATGGGCCGGACGCGGAACTCGTCGGCGTCATGCGGCCTTACGTGGCTCAGGTGCTCGACGGAACCGGCTTTCTCAACGGACAATTGTTCTACGACCCGCGCGGGTCGCAGCCGGACCTGCACTCCTGGTCGCTGGTTCGCCGGCTGCGCGAACTCAAGCCCGACGTGGTGCTGCTGCTGACAAACTCCGCCCGGACGGGTTTGCTGGCCTACTTAAGCGGCGCGCCGCGGCGCGTCGGCTTTGCCCGCGGGTTGCGCGGCTGGCTGCTGACGGACAAGCTTTCCATGCGGACGCGGCTGGGGAAGCTGCTGCCGCAATCGGCGATGGACAATTACCTGCGGCTGGCCACGCTGCTGGGCTGCAAGCAACTGCGCCATCCGCCGCGGCTGGCGACCAGTGCTCAAGACGAAGCGGCGGCCGACGGGGTGTGGCAGCGGCTGTCGCTCCCCACCGGCAATCGCACGGTGGTGTTTCACAACGGCGGCGGCTGGGGAGGCCAGGCGGAAGCGAAGGCCTGGCCGCCGGAATCGTTTGCCGAGTTGGCCCGGCGGATCGCCGAGCAGCACGGCTTGGGTGTGCTGGTGCTGTGCGGCCCGGCGGAGCGCGACATGGCGGCCGGCATCGCCGCGCTGGCCAGTCATCCACTGGTGCAGAGCCTGGCCAAGGAGTCGCTGAGCATCGGGCTGTCGAAAGCGTGCGTCCGCCGCAGTCGGCTGATGGTCAGCACCGACAGCGGCCCGCGGCACTTTGCCCACGCGTTTGACGTCCCCTTAGTCACGCTCTACGGCGCCACGCACATCGCCTGGGGCGACACACACTACGAGCGGACGATCAACCTGCAACATCAGCTCCCCTGCGGCCCCTGCATGAAACGCGTTTGCCCGCTGAAGCACCATCGCTGCATGACCGAGATGACGGTGGACGAGGTGTATCAGGCGGTGGAAGCGCAGTTGGCGCAACTGGCGCGCAGCGAGGCAGCGTGAACAGGCTGGAGGTTTGAGGCTGGAGACTGGAGGTAGGACGCAAGCATTCGGCGAAGTCCTCACCGATTGCTTCCCCCTCAACAAACTTCTCTGTTCCCTCCGTTCACTCCTGTTCAAACTTCTTTGTTTTGGAACAGAAGCAAACTGAGGGAACAGAGAAGTGATCGCACGGCGCGCTCGAGCTTCCTTACTTGCTTACTTCTTTACTTCCTTCGCGTCCTTCGCGCCCTTCTGTTCAAAATTTTCGTCGTTGAACAAAACGATTGAACAAAAGGCTTGTCGAACAGAAGCTCGCGAAGAGCGCGAAGTTGAAGAAGCGTGCGCCGTGTGGAATGTGGTACGCTGCGCGTACCCTACGGCGATCACCAGACTTCAATCTGGTTGACCAACTGCCGCCCTTCGACCAGCGGCAGGGCTGCGTGTTGGGCGAGTTGCTTGGCGTATCTACCTTTTCCATACGTCGTTCCTTCCGTCGCCGCCCGGGCGTCCTGCTTGCCCCGCATCTGTCTGGTGCGGCAGCGCTGCTGCCCGCAGCGCGAATCCCTTTGTGCTCGACCGCTCAGCCGGCTCGTTAAATTAGCGAGGCCCGTCGCACGGTCTGCCAGCGTGATACCAATCCAAGAATCACGCAACATGGATCAATGTAGACCTGCGCCCGAAACCGGTCAATAGAATAAGGCGACGTGCCATTTTCATGCCAACCGCTCCCGGAAACTGGGTGGCTGGCGGCAGAGCGAAGCGATGCCCCAGACGCGGAAAACCGGAGCTTTGCCAGTGCTCGGCCCCAGGCAGGCATCGTCGCTATTTCGGTACTCTTCGCCGAAGATTCTTCAATTCTTCATGGCCGCCAAGGGCCAAGTTCGGCCGGTCCAACCCATGCTGGCATCGACATGGAACGGCTGTCGGGGGGTAGGCCGGCGGGGCAGGCCCCAGTGCCAGTTTTTTCTGGCGCTCACAGGAATAAGAATACAAAACCGCCCTCGAAATCCCTGCGGCCCACTACCCACAGCCTTCTCCGTTCCCTCCGTTTCCTCCTGTTCAAAAACAAACAATTTGAACAGAAGGAAACGGAGGGAACGGAGTGATTGTTAGTGCCGTGCCCGCTATCGCAAGACGCGCTGTCCCACTTACTATTCTTTGCGTCCTTCGCGAGCTTCTGTTCAAAATTTCTTGTTGAACAGTTGAGTTGTTGGACCGTTGAGTTGTTGGACCGTTGAGAACAGGTTCGCGGGTGCAAGCACCCACGCTACGGTTGGATCACGCCGCGCTGGGCCAGGTACGCCACCACTTGATCCGCTAGCGCGGCCGCGTTGTGGCTGGCCGAGTCGAGCGTCAGCTCCGGGTGCTCGGGCGCTTCGTAGGGATCGTCGATCCCGGTCATGCCGGTGATTTTTCCGGCGCGGGCTTGCTTGTACAGCCCCTTGGGATCGCGGGCTTCGCAAACGGCCAGCGGCGCGTCGACCAGCACTTCGATGAAGTCCCCCGGCGCGAGCCGCTCGCGCACCGCTTGCCGGTCGCGGCGGTAGGGGCTCACGAACGCTGTGATCGTCACCAACCCGGCGGCGACGAACAACTCGGCCACCGCGCCGATCCGGCGAATGTTCTCCTCGCGGTCCATCGCCGAAAACCCCAGCCCAAACCGGTCGGCAAACTCGGCCCCGTGCCGCTCGCGCAGCATCGTCGGCGTGGCGTTGAGTCCATGCCGCACGTTGTCGCCGTCGAGAACGAACGAGTGAACCCCCAACCGGTGCAGCCGCTCTTCGACCAGGTTGGCAATTGTGCTCTTGCCGCTGCCGCTTAAGCCAGTGAGCCACACCAGGCAACCCCGATGGCCGTGGAGCGACTCGCGCTCGGCCCGGCCGACCGACGATCCGTGCCAATGAACTCCGCCGCTTTCGTTGGTCATTGTCAGTGGTCCGTGGTCAGTGGTCAGTGGTCCGTTGCAACTGACAACTGACTACTGACAACTGACAAAGTAGCTAATCTGAAATTCCGGCCAGCTCACACAAGTTCGCAGCCATTACTGGCGCGGGGCAACTCCATACCAGGAAGAACAGTGCCTCGCGGCACCAGCGGCCGGCGGGATGGCCCACAACGTAGCCGGTTCCTTTGGCCGCGGCCAGGGCGGCTTGCGCGGCACGCAGCACGATGCTGTTCGCGCGGGCACGCAACTCATCCGCTCGGCACGGCTCCTCGCCCACCGCCAGGGCCAACAGGTCCGACACGAGCAACGACTGCTCGCGCCGCAACCCGGCGGCCGGCTCGGCCAACTCGGGCCGCCTGGCCGACTCCCCTTCGAGAAACTCGATCGCGCGGCCCGCCAGCCCGATCGCCAGGGCCGACGTTTGCAACCCGCCGGTCTTCGCTCCGCTGGCGGTTTGCATCACGTTCTCCATCGGTCCAGCCAGGAGATAGTGCTCGGCAAGTTTGACGTCTTTCAAACGCACCGCACCCGTGTCGCTTCCCGAGAGCCCCACCAGCCGGGCGGGCGGATCGACTTCGACACCTGACAGCGCCGTCGGCAGCGCGACAAGTATCTGCCGGCCGTCGCTCAACTCGGCCCCGGTCACGACCAAATCGGCATGCGCGGCGCCGGTGACCCAAGGGCTCAAACCGTCCAGCACAAAGCCGCGATCCTCGGGTGCCTGGGGCAACGCCCCAGCCACCTCAGCCCGTAGCGCCGGCCCCGCCAAATGCCGCCGGCTGGTCGTCAAGTGCGAAATGCCCAACGTGCAAAACCGCTCGCCCGAGAGAATCGCCGGCAGCCACTCGGCCCGCAGCTCATCGCTCCCCGCCGCCGAAAGTCGCTTCAGCGCCCCAGTGGCCTGCGTGAGAATGAACGTCGTGGCGAGCGACGCCGCGCTGAGCTTCAGCTGCGCCCGCAGCAGATCGACCTCGCTCCAAGCCAAGCCCCCCTGCTCCACCGGCAGAAACCAGCGATAGACGCCGGCGACAGCGCACAGCCGCAGCGATTCCGCCGGCCAGCGGTCGTCGGCCATTTCTTCCAGTGCAGCGAGCTGGGTGCAGAGGCGTGCGAGGGCGGGATCGTCGGGGGACGCGATGATGTTGAGTCGTTCCATATTGAAGAGTATCCCACCGGACCGTGGCCGCGGCAACAACCGTCGCGGCCTTCCTCGCTATCAGCCTGAAAGCCTGAAATATGATAGCCCAGGGCGAAGCCCTGGGTGTTCGATCCCACAAAGACCGGAGGAGCCCTGAAAGGGCGAGATACGATTCGACGCATTCTGTATCGCGCCCCTTCAGGGCTCACGTCAAACATGCATTCTCGCCTCCCCAGGGCTGCGCCCTGGGCTTTCACATACTGGCCTTTCAGGCCGGCGCGATTCCGCAACACTGGATCGGTTGCTACCATTCCGCCCGCTAATACTTCGCCCCATTCTCCCCACTCACCTACTACACCATCACCCCCGCCCCCGGTGTTGATCCTCGGCCAAAAACCGTATAATCGGCCCCAATCTTTCACGACCATATTTGCGGCCGCCGCTACGGCCGACGTTACGCCATTATTCCGCCATCATTCCTCCGGGTGCCAACCAGCCATGACTCAAGTCGACGCCGATTCGCCGCTGACCAAACGGGCCACCCCTGCCGCCGAGGTCTCCGCCGCCACGCTGTACGAAAAATGTCAGGCGATGGCTCGCAACCTGTGGTGGATCTGGCACCACGACGTGGTCAACCTGTTCCGGGATCTCGACCCGATCCGCTGGCGGCAGCTCGACCACAACCCCATCGCGCTCTTGGCCGAGTTCACGCCCGAGCGGCTCGAGATGCGGGCCAGCGAGCTGGTGCTCTACAGCCGCATCAACCACGCCTACCGCCGGTTGAAGGAATACATGGACCCCGACCGTCGCACCTGGGGGACCACCAACGCCGGCGTGCTCGGCGGAAAGCCGGTTGCCTACTTCTCCGCGGAGTTCGGCATCCACGAGTCGGTGCCGATTTACTCCGGCGGCCTCGGCGTGCTCTCCGGCGATCATGTGAAGAGCGCCAGCGGGCTGGGCATTCCACTCGTGGCGATCGGCCTGTTCTACGATCAAGGCTACTTCCGCCAGCAGCTTGACATCGACGGCTATCAGCACGAAGAGTACATCAATGTCCGCGTCGAAGACTTGCCAATCGAACCGGCGGTGGGTCCGGACGGGCGGCCGATCACCATCGAGATCGACACCCGCAACGGCCGGCTGCTGGCCAAGGTGTGGCTGATGCGCGTCGGCCGCGTGGACCTGTACCTGCTCGACTGCGACGTCGACGGCAATCGGCCCGAAGACCGCGAGCTGACCAGCCGCCTTTACGGCGGCGACAACCGCACCCGCATCCGCCAGGAACTGGTGCTGGGCGTCGGCGGCGTCCGCGCGCTGCGAGCGCTCGGCATCACACCCGGCGTCTATCACCTCAACGAAGGGCACAGCGCGTTCGCCCCGCTGGAAGTGATTCGCGAAGGGATGGAGCACGACGGCCTGAGCTTCGACGACAGCCTGCGCGAAGTGGCCCGCCGCACCACGTTCACCACGCACACGCCCGTGCCGGCCGGCCACGACCGGTTCGACGGCGGCCTGATCGAAGAGCATCTCGGCCCCTTGCGCGACAAGCTGGGCATCTCGTTCGATCAACTGATGGCGCTGGGACGCGTCGAGCCGCAGAACTCGGGCGAGTCGTTCTGCATGACAGTGCTGGCGCTGAAGCTCTCGCGGCGGGCCAATGCCGTCAGCGCGCTGCACGGCTACATCAGCCGCCGCATGTGGGCCCACCTCTGGCCGTGGCGTGGCGAGGAAGAAATCCCCATCGGCCACATCACCAACGGCGTGCACCTGCCGAGTTGGATGGCGTACCAGATGCAGCAGCTATACGACCGCAACTTCCCCGCCGGCTGGATCTACCGCATGGGCGAGCCCGAAGTGTGGCAAGAGATTCACAAGGTCGATCCGGGCGAGTTGTGGGAAACGCACTACGCGCTGAAAAATCTGCTGCTGTCGTTCGTTCGCCGCCGCGTCAGCCGGCAGTGCCGCCGCCGGGGCGAGGGGGACGACGTGGTCGAAGCCGCTCGCAACGTGCTCGACCCGCACGTGCTGACGATCGGCTTCGCCCGCCGGTTTGCCACGTACAAGCGGGCCACGCTGATGCTGGCCGACTTCGACCGGTTTGTGGGGCTGCTGCAGAATGTCGACCGGCCGATTCAATTCATCTTTGCGGGCAAGGCCCATCCGGCCGACGAGCCGGGCAAGGAGTTCATCCGCCGCGTGGCCAACCTGCGTCACGATCCGCGCTTCGCCGGCCGCATTGTGTTTGTCGAAGACTACGACATCAACGTCGCTCGGCACATGGTGCAAGGGGTGGACGTGTGGCTGAATAACCCACGCCGGCCGCTGGAAGCCTCCGGCACCAGCGGACAGAAGGTGGTGCTCAACGGCGGGTTGAACCTGTCAGTGCTGGACGGCTGGTGGGCCGAAGCGTACGACGGCACAAACGGCTTTGCCATCGGCACCGGCCACAGCCACGTCTCCGAGCAGATCACCGACGACCGCGACGCGAAGAGCCTGCTCGACACGCTCGAGTATCAAGTGATCCCCCTCTACTACGACCGCGACGTGGACGGCCTGCCGCGGCAGTGGATCCAGCGGATGATGAACTCCATCAGCTCGCTCGCCTGGCGATTCAGCTCGCACCGCATGGTGATGGACTACGTCCGCAGCGCGTACGTGCCGGCGGCGGGTGGGTTGAGTTGTGATATGCAGGTGAGATGAGATAGGTGGGAATAGTTGCGCTAAGAAATGTTTCAAGAATAAGTTCTGTACTTTGGCCAGCTTGCAAGGATTGCCGGTACCGCATGGGGAGTGCAAGATGGTGCGTGGCTTGAACCGCCAACCGCAACGCGGTTAGATACCAAAGCCCAGGGTAAGCGGCGCAGCCGCGCCACCCTGGGTCGCCGAACGGGAAAATTTTCGTTTCCCCGCCGCGGCGAAAGGCTCTTGTCGGACCATCGAACCCAGGGTGGCGCCGATGCGCGTTTCACTCGCAAGCAGCTTACCCTGGGCTTTGATATCTAACGCCTTCGGCGTATCGGAAACACCCATCGTCGAATGGCTTCGTGGAATTCACCCATTCACAAGCCGACTGCAACTGCCGAAGTTATTCTTGAGTCGTTCCGAAGGCCAGGTTCACTGTGACGACAAGTCAGTCGAATTCCGTTCGACGGGTACTCCTTGCTTTGCACCTGATCTCGGTAGCCATTGGGTACAGTCTGGTCGGCGTTGCGTGGCTATACGCGACGCACACTTGGACGAAGAGCCCACTTGAAGTGGGGCTCGCGCGAGGCATCACCTATTTTGCCCTTCTGGCGACCTTGACGGGCCTGGGGTCGATGGGGATGCGCAGCGGCAACGCGGAGAGCATCGGGCTGGCGATCTCCACGATCGCAGCCGTGGTGCTGCTTATAATGTCGCCATCACTCTGACGGCGCGCTGCGGGAACTCGCCTAACGAAGGCCAGATACTGCGATCATTGCGATTCCAGACCAATCGACGCCAGCAGCGCCAGCGCCTTCTCTTGGTTTCCGCTGTCGCATTTCGATCCCTTCTTGCGACGAAGGCGATTGATTGCCTCGCCGTGGTTGGCGCCTCCTTCACGAAATGCGTCATAGGTGGCGGCAAGCTCCAACACCACGATTGGAGCGTCACTGAGCACGGCTATCTCATCTTTGAATTTCCCAAGGTCAGGAAGGTCGGCGCCCTGTTTCGCCTGGAGAATGTAATACGGATTGCCATCCCTCGATTCAACGCACGTTTCATCCACAAGATCGAATGCCTCCAGCAAACCGATATCGCCTTGCAACGATTCACTATAGGGTCCGTAAAAGTGAATCGTATAGGAGTAATCGGTAGGGAATTCGAGTCGCTGCAAAAGCTTGACCTCCTTCTGCAGCCGGGTGCGTCCAACGACTTTCCCGTCCGGATGGGCCGCCACCAGTGCAGCTAACCAGCGATAATTTTCAATGCTCATGGGATCACACCTTATTCAGCAATGGAACCGCCTCGGCGACGACCTGTTTTCGCACGGCATCCGGGAAATAGTAGCGCACCAGAGTATACTTTTCCGCCAACTGCTTCACGCTCTCGGAGCAAGCACTCAACTCCACGTACTTTCCAGCAGAAGACTCAATATAAATTTGCGTTGCCGGTTTTTCCGCATCGGGATTGTAGAGCTTGTAAGCCGTATCACTGGGCGTATCGTGTGCGAAGGCGTACTCCACTTTAAAGCCAGCAGCCGCGATTAGTTCCTTAGCCTTCTCGCAGAAGCCAACCACTCCAGGCGCCACATTGCTGGTCACGTCAATCGCCTTAAAGAGCCTCCGATGCAACAAGCCCGCGGCCAACTCCGAAAGCACACGATCTTCGCAAATTGTACACGCCTTGGCGAATTCTGTCAGCGAGTGATCGTCCAAAAGCAAATATTCCTCCAATGCGATCTCCGTGGAAAAGGCTCTCTGGACCGCAGGGGGTGCATTGGGAACAATGGCTCGACGGGCACTGTCGTTTTCCGCCTGATCCAACAATTCCTTGTATCTGCGAAACAAAAGCCGCAGCATCACCTCGGCGGCTCGTGTTGTCTTATGGTAGTACACGCTGCGGTACATATGATATCGAGCGAAGACGTACGTCTCGGCAGCCAGCAGCGCCTTGCCGTGGAGAAAAAATCGGCCCTTATTTCCATCGACATCGATGTGCTGCAACATCCATTCGACATCGAATCTGCCGTACTCAGCACCCGTGGCATAACTATCGCGCAACAGGTAATCAAAGCGATCCGCATCAAGTTGGCTGGAAACAATTTGCGTTAGATGCGGCGGCACGACCGCTCCGCCGCGGACATCTTCCTCAAGGTCCTCGTCAAAGAAAACCTTAAGATGACTCGGCAATTCAGGGTCGAAGTCTGTCAGAACTGAATTAACCTCCGTCCCCTCCGTTGTGATAATTTCCAAGGTCCGTTTTTCGTGTCTGTCGCCGGTAATTTTCTCAAAAGCGTGGGAGAACGGGCCATGCCCGATGTCATGCAATAGCGCCGCCGCTAATACTATGGCGCGCTGCTGTTGATTCACGCGATCCGGGCCAAGTAGGCTTACTCGATCCAGCATGCGGCGGGCAAGGTGCATGACGCCGATGGAATGAGCAAATCGGCTGTGATCCGCCCCGGGAAACACAAGCTGGCTAAGCCCCAGTTGCTTGATTCGTCTGAGGCGCTGAAATTCCTTCGTGTTGATCAGTCGCAAAAGCAGCTTGTCGCATTCATCGCCCACGAAGGGAATGATGTTATGCACCGGGTCACGGATGATTTTTGGCCAGGCGTCACTCATTGCGGCAACGTCAAACTGAGAGGATCGACTTGCGGTGCAAAGCCTATTGATATAGTTATCATATGTACAGGTCAAGGGGAGAGCGGCCGAACGAGGCTTTCGACACAAGAAACCAGACAAATCGCAGCAAAAAACTGCGTTGCGTGATTGTCCCAACGAGACTCCCTCTCCAGTTCGCTACCGTAATTGGACTTTTGCACCTGCGGGCAAGACCTGCGGGTTTGGCTCGCCTCCCGAACTCTACCCATCACATCTGCTGGCTCTTCTGCTGGCTGGCCGCGAAATATCACGGCGGAGGGTTGACGCTTAAGCCGCGGACAACCGCCAGCCGCGCGGTTTCTCGGCGATTGCAGCGTCACGGTCCGCACGGCACGATTGTTGCAATGCTGATCGCCGCAACGCATACCTCCGGTACTCCTCCCCGCACAAGGCTCTCGGAACATGAACCTCGCAACCAATATTTTCGCGGCCGAGCCGGTTGCGGATCACGATATCGCCCGGCTTGTCCGGTTGTTTCTCGCGTCGCTCCAGGTGGCCGAATTGCGGCGACTCTCGGTCGAGGTGCACGACGGGCACGTGACGCTCAGCGGCCGCGTCGGCTCGTTCTACTACCGCAGCCTGGCGGTCTCCTCCGCCCGCAACGTCGAGGGAGTGCGGCGCGTGGTCGAGCGGATCACCGTCGACCGTAGCGTGCCCGCCGTCAATCCGCTGGAAGCGTGCTACCTGCTGACCACGACGAACGTGCCGACCGGCTCGCTGGCCTCGCGGCCGCTGGATAGCAATTCGTGAGCGGGCAGGTTGCTATCGGATTGCTCATCTGATTGTGCAGGAGGCGGCCGATTGCGCGACTTGCGTAGGGCGTATCGTGGGTACTTGGTGCTTGCACCCACAAGTGCCGCTCCTGAGCTATCCTTCTTCGCGTTCTTCGCGAGCTACTGTGCCAAATAAGACCAATGTCCGTAGCAACATTGGCAATCTGGCCAGTCCGTGCCGGGCCATTCCCCTGAAACTTTGAACAGAAGGCCGCGAAGTTCGCCAAGTCAGCAAGGCGAACCGCCCCTATTAGTCCAGTCTTTAAAGCCGATTCTCTGGTCGACCCCAACCCTGTGGCCGGAACATGGAATTATGTATATTAGTGCCTGCCGCGTTTTTCGGGACGGCGCCGCTCGACTTACCGCCCAGTTCTTTCATGGCTCGGCCTTGGCTTGGCGAAAAAGGAAGGATGCCTTATGCGAATCGCCCACTTGGCGGACTTGCACCTTGGTCGGCAATCGGCTGCCGATCCTAACGGCTCGCGACGGTTGCATGCTCTGCGCGGCGCGATGGCTCGAATCTCGATCGAGCGCCCAGACGCCATCCTCGTCGCGGGTGACGTGTTTGACTCGCCGCGCGTCGATGAGGTGCTTGTATGCCAGGCGGCCAGAGTGCTTGAATCGGCTCGCACGCTCGACGGCCAGCCGATTCCCACGGTCGTGATTCCCGGCAATCACGATCCGGCCGACTCGATTTGGTTGTGGCGAACATTTAGCGATGCGCTCACGCAGGATTCAAAGCTGAACCTGGTGCGCAGCGCGGAATGCGCCACGCTGTGCGGCGGCCGACTGTTGGTCGAGGCCTATCCGTGCGAGTCTCGATACAGCCCGCTCCCCCCTTGGTCGGAACGAGTCCAGTTGCAGCCCGGCACGGCGCATCTGCCGCACGTCGTGCTGGCGCATGGCACGCTCGCCGGAGGCCCCGTGCCCGAGGGTGAAAGCGATGCCTATCCGTTTACTCTCGCAGAGGCCGAAGCGCTGGGGGCGGACTACGTCGCCCTGGGGCATTTCCATGGCGTTTATCCCCCCTGGGGCAGCAACGATATCGTTCACCGCCAGGTTTGCTATGCCGGCACATACGATCCCGATCAATTCGGCTCCGACGCCGGCTGGGCCATCCTGGCCATCGTGGAAAAGGGACAGCCATCGCAGCTGCAGCGCATCGCCGTGGGCCGCTCTCGGTGGGAACTTGTGGAAATTGGCAGCGCCACGGACCTGGCTCAACTGGCCGCGCTCAAAGCGGAAATAGAGCAAGATAACGACCCGCAACGGTTTGTCCTCCGGCTGAAATTGGATCGCAGCACCCAGCTCGACTCGCCGTCGGCCGCAAAGCTCGCGCGCCTGGAGGAAGAGTTGACTGTGCTGGGCGCCCACGTCGATCGACGGGGCCAGTTGCGGATGCACCGGGATCCAGCCTCGTTGGATCTGGCCGTGCTGCCCGATGGAGCTATCAAGCAAACGCTGTTGAGCCTGCGGGAAGAATGGGCCGTTGAAACGGACCCTTCTCGCCGGCAGGTGTTTGCCGCCGCGTTGGAGCTAGGGTGTCGGGCGTTTGAGGAATAGCCGGCGATACCACCGGACAAAAGCCGCGAGTTTTCTTGTCTGCGCTCAGGAACGGATCGATGAAAATCCACGAAGTCGAACTGCATAATGTCCGCCACCTCCGCCACGTCAAGCTCGACCTGTCGGCCCCGATCACCATCCTAGGGGGCCCGATCGGCACGGGCAAGACGACGGTGCAGCAGGCGATGCTGACCGCGATGTTCCACGCCAATAAGCAGCTTCGCGACAGCCTAGTGTCCGAATACGATCGCGACAGCAAGCCGGAAGCGGTACTGCGATTCTCGCGAGGCGAGCCGCGACCGACGATTACGCTGAGACGAACGCTCTGTGACGATCAAGGATCCTGGACCGAAAACGGCAAAACACAGAAAGGCAAAGGAAAGGCGCTCGAGCAGATCCAGGAATCGCTCCCCATCTCGGCCGACGCCGCGGCCTTGCTCCTGTGGGGCCTACAAGAACAGATGTCGCTGGTATTGTCCGAGTTCCCCCAGGACGGAAAGAAGCTGTTGACCGCCGCGACGATTCGTGGCGCCGGCCCCGACCCGGAGCATGTGATCGAGTCGCTCCGCAAAGAATTCAACGACGCCAAGAAGGGCGAAAGAGGAACCGCCAAGAATCCTGGTTCTCTAACGCTGGCTCAGCAGGCCGTCGAGCGACTGCAAGGGGAATTGGTCGTGGTCACCGCTGCGCAAGAGCACCTTGAAAAGCTCGAACAAGAATTCGGCCACGCCAAGGCGTCACGGGATCAATTGCACCAGCAGCGGAGACGTCTCGAACAAAGTGTAGACGACACCGAACAACTATTGAAACTGCTCGATGCAGCCGTCAAAGCCCGCATCCAGCATGACCAACTCGAACAACGCGCCGAAAAGTCCCGAACGCTGGACGAGCAGATTCGCAGCCTTGAACAGAATCGGGAAGCAGCAGCCGATGAATTGCGCGTCTTGGAATCTCAGATTCGCTTCGTTAAAGACGAGCAGCTGGGGGCTGACATCGCCAAGCTGACAGCACAAATCGCAGCAGCAGTTCAGTTCGTGCAACGGGTTGAGGAAATCACCGGGCAAATCCGCTCGTCGGCACGGCCGTCGCCCAATGAAATGCAGGCGCTGGCCGAGTTGCAAAAGAAGATCGACACCGCCACAGATCGAATGGAAGCCAGCGGCTTTTATTACCGCGTTAGTGCGGCCGACGGCTTGCAACACGTCGAAATCGTGGAGGACCAACAACCTGCCCGCTCAGTCGATATCACTACGACCTCCGCGGTTGAAGGACGTGCGGGACGCGTGCTATGTCGCTATGGTGGGCTGGAAATCTCCGTATCGGGTAAAGAAGACGTGGCCGGGCACAAACGGCGCATTGAATCGACACAGCAGGAGATTCGAGACTTGCTGACCCGCTTCGCTGCAACCGATAGAGCGGCGCTTGCGGTACTGGCCAACGAGCAAATACAACTGAAACAGGAACTCGCCAAAGCCCAACAGGAGTTGGAACGACATTTGGCAGGCGAAAACCTCGATGCTTTTCGTATTCGGTTGGCACAACGCGAGCAAGCTCGCGTGGACAACCAAGTCACGGAGGCTGATCGCGCCGCATGTGGCCGCCGGCATCTGGCGTCATACAGCGAATTAGAAAAGAAGGCTATCGCCAAGGACACCGAACGGGACGGATACCAGGGTCAGATCGACAAGTTGCTCAAGCAGCGTCCGACTGCTGAGGATTTACAACAGTTGTCGGCTGCCCTAATCGCAGCCCGCGCGGGCGCCGCAAATACGCACCTCGCATTCCAAACGGCCGACCCTCACCGGCGCAATCCGTCCGTCGAGGTTGGCGACGACTTGCGACAACAGCTAAATGTACATCGCAGCGAAGTGCGACGACTGACGGACGCGTATTCCACGGCGGAGACACGCTTCGCCCAACTAGCGGCCGAGCTCAAACACGTGGGCCCGGAGCGACCGTCTCTAACCGTGGAATCGGAGCTTACCGAAGCGCAGGATCTGCTCCGACACGAAAAAACACTGCAAGATGCCCGACTGTTATTGATGGAGCGAATCGGCACCAAAATGGAAGAACTGGCGGCGGCCGTGCCTGAGGATCTGGCCCGCCGCGTCAGCGCCAACTTGGCGAAAATAAGCGGCGGCGTCTATGCTCGCGCCACGCTTAACCCCCAATTGCAGATCGAAACCGTTTGCCGCGAGGGGGACGCAACGGAGCAATGGCGACCCGATCAACTCTCCACCGGCGAGCGCACCATGGCGGCTCTGACTCTGAAGATCGCCGTCGCCCAGGCGCTGGCTGAGAGCAATCCGTTGTTCATCATTCTCGACGACAGCATGGTAAATCTGGACGACGACCATCGCGCAAGCACGCAGCGACTGCTCTTGGACCTTGCGGCCAACGGCATGCTGCAAGTGATTCTGCTCACCTGCCACAGCGATTGGGCACGCAGTTGGCACGCGCAAGCCGAGGATCGGATTCGCTACATCCATCTCGATCAAGTGGCGGATTATTACCGGACTCCCGCCACGGTGGACGTAGGCTGACGACTATACGCGTGTTGGTCGCGTGATCGCTTGCACCCACGGTGGCGAGGTGTGAAGGGGGTGAAAAAGTGTGAAGGTGAGAAGAGTGCCCACCATGGACTTACCGCAACTCTCCTACGACGTGGCGTACTTTATTCTGCCGCACTATGCCTACAACGATTTCAGCAAGGTCGTGGACCTGTGCATGGAGACACCCAACGCGGCCGGCCCTTTCTTCTATCTGATGGCTTGTCAATTCCGGGACTTGGAACCAGTCATCGAGGATGCGCCGAAATTCCGGTGGAGCCACGGCCCGCTCGAAGACGATTGGGACTACTTCGTCCTGCAATATCCAGTGCCGCCGCCGATTGACATGTCGGACGTGGCGCTGGATGAAATGCTCAACGCCAGTTCGCCCCCCGTGCTGGCGCCGCATTTCTCGGGAATTATCTGCCATCGCGAATCGGGGGAGGTCAAGTATTTCGTGCTCGGCCAGGCGCCGCTCGGCGGCGGAACCACTTTTCGCAGCGTGCTGGCCAACGGCAATAACTGCAATCTGGGCCCCGGCCCCGAGCCCAACACCGACGCGTTCCTGGACGTGATGCGCGACCGAGTGCGCGGCGAATGAGATCGTCGGGTGGTGTTCAACGCGGCCGCGGTTCTGGCGGTTGAAACAGACGCGAACCTGACGCTGGTGAATGGACCTCGCAATCATTTGGCAGCGACTGGACAAGTTTGGCTACGCCCGCCTCGGTCACTTTGGTTCCTTCAAGGTGGAGAGTATTCAGCTGTTTGAAGTGTCTGAGGTGTTCCAGGCTCGCATCGGTTACCAGCGTGGCGGTCAGATCGAGATATTCCAGATTGGTAAGCGTTGTGAGGTGCTCAACTCCCGAATCGCCGACTTGCGTGTGGGCGATGACTAGTTTGCGAAGGTGGTTCAGATTCGATAGATGCGCCATGCCCGCGTCGGTGACGTTCGTTTCATAAAGTACGAGTTCTTCCAAGCCGCTGAGGCACTTGAGTTTTTCAATGTCGGCATCGGTGGTGGACGTTTGGCGCCAGCTAACGTGAGTAACATTCCCGAAGTAGTCCAAACCCAATAGATCAACAACCCACGCCGGCCAGTTCGGAGGCCGATCATTCCTGCGTGTTTGGAAATCGTACTGGACGATCGCACCCGATTTGCATATTGCCTGGACCGCCAATTGCTGCGGCCGAACAAAATGCGCCACATAGTACGACCAGCCAGCCAGACCAGCGGCGCATAGCGCCGTTAACGCCAGCAGCGTTTGCAGCCTGTATTGAAGAAAACGCCGCCAGCGAAATTGGCGGGAAGATGGGAGCGAGGCATCGCGTTGGGAGGCATCGGTGGAAACCATCGTCTCATTATATCTTGTCGGTAGCGCCCTATCTGACGAAGCAGCGGGACGTAAATTTCCGCCCTCTCGCTTGCGCGTCGGGCTAGTGATCTTTCCGCCGCTGACAGCCGACAGCCCCGCCCGCTACACCTCCGCCACCACGCCGTTGTCCACAAACAACAACCGCGCCCTCACCTGCTTCGGATCGAGCCGGTACATCCGGGCCACGGCTCCTCGATACGCCGCCAGTTGAGGGCGGTAGAAATCGACGCGGCCGGCGATGGCGGCCGGGTCGGCGCCGCTGAGGCTGTCGGTTTTGAAGTCGAGGACTTCAGCCGCCACGGCCTGGCCGTCGTCCATCGCCAGCACCAGTCGGTCGATCTGGCCGTAGAGCATTCGCTCGTCGTCGTGGGCGGCGATGCGCTGCTCGCGGCGGACGACCAACATTGCTCCCTCAGCGGCCAATCGCTGGGCACACGCCTCTTCACTCAACGCCGCGGCGATCTCGGGCCGCTTGAGCGACTCGCGAAACTCGGCGATCATCTGGTCGATTTCCACCCGGCTCAAATCGCCGCGGACCGGGCCGGCGGCCTTCTTGTCGATCACCTCGCGCGCCACGCGGCGCAGCGTTTCATCGTCCGGGCCGCCGCCGCGCGGCGCCGCGGGACTGAGCCATTCGATCTGCTCGAACCAGCCGTGGAAGATGTTGCCGCGGAGCCGGGCCGCCGCGCCGTCGTCGCGCAAGGCGCTGGCCGCCATGCGGCGCGAACCCCCTTCCAGTTGCGAAGGGCTCTGGGCCGTCAGCTCCCGCGCGGCCGACGTTACGGACGGAGCCAAACGCACGGCCAGCGGCGAGGGTGGCTGGGGCAACGCCCCAGTAGCTTCATCGTCCACTTCGCTGGGGCGTTGCCCCAGGCACCCGGCACCTGTTCTCTCCGCTTCCACCAGCCGCCAATTGACATCACCATGCTCGTACACCACTTGCTCCGGCTGAAGCGGCTGGCCGTCGGTCAGCGCGGCCCGCAGCAGCCCGGCGAATGTCTTGTGCAGATTGCCGCTCTTCGTCGGCGGCGTCGGGGCGATCACCATATGCAGGGCATGCACCGCGCGCGTGACCATTACGTATAGCAGCGAAAGCGCCTCGCGCGTGCTCAGCCGCGTGGCGTCGCGAAACAGGTCCTGCAACTCGTCGGGCAGCAATGCCCGTACTTCCTCGCCGCGGAACAGGGCCACGCGGTCGATCGGCTGCCCGGCCGCCGGCCGCCCCGCCACGTATGCCGGCGGCTGCCCGGCCAGCAGCACGTCCAGCTCCGGCAGCACGACCACGTCAAACTGCAAACCCTTCGCCTGATGCACCGTCATCACGCGCACCTGGGCCGCGGCCGCCCGCGGGACGCGCGTTTCCTCGATCCATTCGACAAACCGGCTGGGGCGGAGCGTGGCCGCGGCGTCGTGCCGGCCGGCCAGATCGGCCAGTTGCTTCAGCCGGGCCGCGTCGCGCGTGCTGCACTCGCCCGCCACTTCACTCGACCAGCGGCCAATCGTCGGGCCATAACCATCGTCGAGCAACGTGCGCCGCACGCGGCGGGCGACGTCGCACACCAGTTGCATGTCGCGATGATCGGTCAAACCCACCACCGGCCCGAGCGGCGAACGGGCGACATGAAACGCCGCCACGCTGTCCCCCGGATGATCGGCCAGCCGCAGCAGCGACAGCACGGCGCACACCGCGGCCGAGTCGGTGAGCGGATTGCCCCCTTCCTCGCTGGCGTCGATCCCCAGCTTCCGCAGCTCGAAGATCAGCCGGGCCACCGTCTCGTTGCGGCGGACCAGGACGCCGATCGATTGCGGCGCCACCTGCGGCGCCAGCTCGGCGATCCGCTGGCACGCATACCGCAGCGTAACGACCGACTGATCCTCGTCCTCCGCCGCCAACGGCGCCGTTTCCAACGTCACGTACCCGGCCAATTCGGTTCGGACCGTGGTGTGCTCTGGAAACTCATCGCACCACGTCTTTACCGCGGGCTCCAGGTCACCCAGGTTGCCGTGCCCCGTGGCCATCTTGGGGCCGAACATTGCATTGACCGCCTCGATCACCGCCGGCGCGGAGCGATAGCTGGTGCTTAGATTTTCGCTCGTCAGTCCCGGCAACTCCATCTCCAGCGAGTCGAACAGATCGGCCAGCCCGCCGCGCCAGCCGTAGATCGCCTGCTTCACGTCGCCGACGCAGAACAGCGAACCCGTCGGCGAGGCGACCACGCGGGCGGCCAGCGGATGCACAGCCTGCCACTGCGCGAGTGACGTGTCTTGAAACTCATCGAGCAGAATGTGCCGCACCTCGGAGTCGAGCCGATACGCCAATCCTCCGCGGGCGGCCAGCGACGCGCCGGCCGCCACGGCCGCGGTCACATCCTCGAAACGCAGTTGCCGCCGCTCGCGCTTCAGCCGGCGATATTCCCGATCGAACCGGGCGAGCAAGGCGTACGTCGCTTCGGTTTGATACGCCAGCTTCACCAATTCGACGGCTCGTGCGTGGTCGATCAATCGCTGATACAGCGCCACCAGCGGCGCAGGAATAGGCTTGTTGTAATAGTGCGGATCGCCGGAAAGGATCTTGCCGGCCAACCCGGTGCCGACGGCGGTGGGCCAATCCGCCTCCTCGGCCGCGGCCACGTTCTTGTCGCGGGCGGCGGCAAACCGCTTGTCGGCCGGCAGTGCCGCGGCGCGCAAATCGTCCAACAAGTCCGTCAACTCCACATTGCTCAGCCACGGCAGCTTTGGAAACCGCGACCAGGCGGCCGCGTCGGTCTCGCAGAACACGGAGTACAGCCGCGAGACCGTGTCGCGGATCAACTGGCTGACGCTCCGCTCTGCCTCGCCGCGCGTCATCAAGCCCAGCAGCCGCTGCACCTCGCCATCGTCGCCGTCGGCTAGCACCGCTTCGATCGCCTCGCTCCGCAGCCGGGCGTCGTCCAGCACGTCGGCAATCGCCCAACCCGGCGGCAGGGCCAGTTCCAATGCAAAGCGACCCGCCACCTGGGCGAAGAAGCTGTCGAGCGTCAACACCCGCAGGCGATCGAGCCGCCGCGCCAGCTCGACCAGCAACTGCTGCGCTCGCTCCGGCGATAATTCTTCCACACCGATCTGCTTGGCCAGCGCAGCACACTTCCGCTCGTCGCCGGCCGCGCGGGCCAGCCGCGTGAGCAGCCGATCGAGAATCTCGGCCGCCGCTTTGCGCGTGAACGTGGTGGCCAGGATCTCATCCGGCTCGGCCCCAGCGCAGAGCAACGCCAGGTAGCGGTTGGAGAGTTGAAATGTCTTGCCGGTGCCGGCCGACGCGCGGATCAGCTTGTGCGGCTGCGTGGCGATCATGTGGCCGCCTTTCCGCGTTTTGCTTGAGCGAAAGCTTTGGGTGCCTGGGGCAACGCCCCAGATGTTTGAACTGCATTCTGCTGGGGCGTTACCCCAGGCACTCGTTCCATTTCACCCACCACTTCCTCCGGCCGATCGATCCGCCGCACGCCCGCCAGGCTGGCGCCGTCCGCACCCGACCATTGTGGATCGAACACTCCTTCCTGGCAGATCGCCGCCAGGTCGTCGAAGCCCCAAGTGTTGCCGTCGACGGGGGGCCAGAACTCGCGGCGGCGGATGCGGCGCACCACCTCGCTCGCGGCGGCATCGGCCGCGGCCAGGTCGGCATCGGTCCAGTGGGCTTGCAGGTGCATCGCCTTCGCCGTGTCGCGCGGCACCGCGATGTAACCCAGGCCGCAGCGGCCGTCGATCGAGATCGCGCGGGCCAGATGCCGATACAGCGGCAACTGCAAATCGATCCACTCGCCGTTGCGGCGGCGGTGCGTTTTGTCGGGCTTGTCGACCGTGCTGGCGGACTTGTAGTCGAAGATCATGACCTCATCCGTGCCGCGGCGGCGGTCGATCCGGTCGATTCTGCCGCGGAGCGTGATCGGTGCGGACAGCCGCCGCTTCAACTGCTCTACCTGCACGGCCAGCGGCGCGAGCGGCTCGTTGCCGTAGATGCGGCTGACCGACTTGGCCAGCGCATCGTGCAGGTACGCTTCGATCTGCGCGGCGTCGGTCGAGCCGGCGACGTCGCTGCGACCGAACGCCGAAAGCACTTCGTGAACCAGATTGCCGAACGCCGCGCCGTCCAACTCTTCCGCCGTGTCGTCGTGCAGCCGGAGGTTCAGCACATGCCGCAGGTAGAACCGAAACGGGCAGGCCAGATAATCGCGAAACGCGGTGACGCGAATCGACTCGGGCGTGGCCAGCTCGACCGCCGGCCGCGGCACTGTAAATCCGCTCTGTTCGCGCGCGATCGCCCGCATGCCTGAGAGCGGCTGTCGCACGGCCGGTTCTGGCGCTTCGCCAAACAGCCGCAGCACGCGCTCGGCCACCGTGGCCGCCGGCGCGGCGAACAGCAGCCGGCTGGGGGACAGCGGATCGTTCTCCGTATCGTGCCGACCCACCAGCAGCGACAGCTCCTGCCGCGTCCGCGCAAGCACCTCCACAAAATACGCGTCGCGGGCATACCGCCGGGCGGCGTCGAACAGGCCCAACTGGGTCCGCAGCCGGTTCGGCAAAAACGGATCGGCCCCGGTCGGCTCGGGCACGATCCCTTCGTTGAAGCTGGTCACCACCAGGGCCGGGCTGTCGTCCCACGGCAAGTCGAGCCAGCCGAGCATCTCGACCGCCTGCGGATCGGCCGGTGGCGAGACGTTCTCTTTCCCGATGCCGGAGAGGACCCAGCGGATCGCGGCGCCGGCAGCGATGCGCGGCGCGATCGCCGGCGGCACGTTCTGCAACGCCAAGGCCGCCTCGTGAATCGCTTCCAGCCCGCGCAGCGTCATGGCGTCGTGAGGATTGTCTGCGTCCAGCTCCACCATGCCATACACGGTGCGCAGCGTTTCCAAGATCGGCTCTGCCCATTGAGATGGCTGCCGTGCCGCGCCGCGGAGCGGCTTGAGAAGCTGTTCAACGACAGTGTAAATCGATCGCACGTGATCGTGGTCCGACGGCGGGCCGAGCCAATGCTTCCCCAAGCGGGCGGGCAAGTGGCGGGCCTGATAATCGTCCAACTGCATCAGGTAGTCGACGCCCAGGCCGCGCTCGCCGAGCCAGCGCTCGACGTCCGCATGCCGCACCAGCGCGGCGAAATCCGCAAACCGGCTGCGCTCGATCCGTTCGACAATCGCCACCAGCAGTCGATACGGCGCGGAGGCCGACAGCTCGCGCCCCACGCCCCACCGCGTCGCCACGCCGCAGTCCGCCAACTGCCGCGTTACATGCGGCACGAGGCGCGCGTCCGGCACGCCGATCGTCACTTCGTCGGATCGATAGCGGCCGTCGTACGCGCCGATCGCGCGGGCGACCGCTTCGGCCTGATCGTCGGGCCCGCCCGCCAGATGGATCTGCGACGTGCTGATGCTCAGCGACGCGTCTTGCCACGCCTCAGGGTTGAGGCAGCCGTGCTCGTCAAAACGGTCGGACCACTCGGGCGGGGCGAAGACGAGCACAGTGATGCGGTCCTTGGTGGATGGTTCAGTTGTTTGCTCGGCCACCTGGTCGATCATCTTCCGCAGCGCACGATTCATGTCGACCGTGAACAGCAGCACCAGTTGTCTGTCGCAGCGGCACTCCTTGTGCTCGATGGCAATCAACCGGGCAGTCTGTTGATCCCACAAGCCGGCGGCGTCGATCGCGGCGAGATACGCTTCCTGCAGCCGCCGCAGCACTTGCCAGCGCTTCCGCTCGTCGACGCCCGCCATGGCGGACGCCCGCGTGCCAACGTCGTCGAAGTCGAGCGCGTCGGCCGACAGCTCACGGTGCAGACCAATCAGCAACTCGGCCAGCGGCAGCCACGCTTCAAAATCGTCCCCCTCCGGCGGGTGCGGCACCAGGGCCGACAGCGCCGCGCGATCGATGCCGCGCAAGGCCCCCACCCAGGCCAGCTTTTGCGTCAACTCGTCGGCAAACGGCCGCTGGGGCGTGTAAAGCCGCTCGGGCAAGTCGCCGGCGGTCACCACGTCGGGAGGCTGAAATGCCAATTCCCGCCGCGCGCACTCGTCGATCATTAGCGACAGCAACCGCCGCCCCGCCCTGCCGCCGGGGACGACCAGCGTCACGCCGTCGAAGTTCGCCATTCCGTCCCGCGCGTACCGGTCAATCAACCATCTGGCCGCCGCGGGCAGGGCCGGTTGATCGAACGAAAGGAACTGGCGAAGGATCGGCATGTTTTCGATGTGCGATTTGCGATTTTTGATGTGCGATTGACGAACAATGCACCGCGCGGGGTGCCTGGAGACCGTCGCCCGTCATTATATGGCGTACCTGAACGGAACAACACCCATCGCGCGGCGGGGGGATTCGCGTGACCAGGCGGTGCCTGGAAACAAGGGGATAGTACCCCTCACGCTCCGCGTGAGGACGTGCATCACGCGGAGCGTGATGAGTACTATGGTGGCTAGCGCCATTCCGCTTACTTCTTGTGCTCGGACTCCGCCTCTTCAATCACAATCCGATTGCGATAGATGCCCGCGCGGTGGCCGACGGAGTCCCAGCCGCGGCCGATCGACGTGGCGGCCAGCGAAATCCAGATCGAGGCCGACGCGCCGGGCAGGTCGCCGTTGCGCGTGAACTCGATCGCGTTGACGGGCACGCCCCAGCCGGCGGTGGGGGACAACTGCGTGCCGGCCTGGGCGGCCCAATCGGCCAGCGTCACGCGGCACTTCAACGTCTGGCCGTCATACAGCCCGATCGTCATGCGATCCGTTCGCGCCAGCGGCCCGGAGGCCAGATCGCGAAACGGCCCCTTCTCGCCTGAAGTCGCCTCGGCAACGTGAAACGTACCGTGCGCGTCGAGGTAAGCAAACCGCCGCGGCCGACCGACGGGATAGTCCGACGCGGTAACCGCAATCAGCGCCGCGGGGCAGGGAGAGAACGCCAGCGCCAGTTCTCGCTGCCCGCTGACGGTGATGTCAGTCAGCGAGTTCAGGTGGGAATAGACGTCGTGCGGCAGCTCGCACTGGGCGACGATCTCCAGCGCAATGCGGCCGGAGGGGCTCGCGACTCGCAAGAACTCCCGGCCGTCACATCGATACTGCAATGTGAGCGCGTCAGCCGATCGCTGCATGGCGACCAACCGGCGCGGCGGACCGACGCGATCGGCCTGCGGGGCGAGCACCGTCCAGCACCGGTCGGGCGAGCGGCTTTCAAACGTCAGCAGCGGCGTGATATCGAGCGTCAGGGCCCCGTGGTACGTCACCAGGGCCGAGTTCACGTCGACCGTTGGCCTCTCGCCGACGCGGGCAGTTGGCGGATTCGATAGCGGCTTGTTGCCCACCACTTCAAGATCAGCGGGCAGCGACGTAGCCGCCGGCCGCGTGTCGGGCTCAGGCGCCCGCTGCGCCCAGATGGCGAAGCTGCCCACCGCCGCGCCGCATATCGTGGCACAAAGCTGGAGTGCCGTAGGCAGCTTGTCTGCCCCTGCCTTGTCGATGCCCCGCCGCGCCCGCCGGATGCGAAGCCAGATCACCAACCCGATCAATCCGCCGAGCAAGGACGGCGCGGCGACGCGGCTGGCGAAGAACAGCACGAACAGCATGGCGGCCCCCGCGAACCAAAACGCCGCGAAGAACGCCGCCGCCAACAACACGATCGCATTTCGACGCAGCCCCGACGCGGCGATCCCCGCCATCGCCACCACCACGAACAATGCCGGCATGCCCGCGTTCATCCAGCACCGCGGCGAGCTGGCCGGAAATCCCCCCGGCATGATCCACCACCACGCCGCGGCGGCCAGGGCGTGAGCGGCGAAGAGGAAGTACCAGAAGCGGCGAGCAGGTCTCGGAGTTGCGAGAATGGGTTGCGTGAGAGAATCCACGACGCGCGCTCCAGCGATATTTTTTATCTCGTGGCTAAGCTCGCACGTCGTGAGCGGCACGGCGTTAGCCGCCGGTAACACGATGTGCGTCGCCTCTCGTGGGACCGGTGGCTAGCGCCATTCCGCTCACGGTCTGCCCCCTTCACACCAACCCCATCAGCCTCAGCACCTGATCTCCATACCCCGGGCCAAAGTTGAACGACTCCTTGATCCGCAGATCCAAATCCAACGGGTTGCGGCGCTCCGGCGGGAACAGGCCGATGCGGTTGAGATACGGCAGCCGGGCGGGTGGGAAGGGATAGTCGCTGCCGTGGACAATCCGCCCGCGCAGGTCGGCCGGCTCGCCGCTGAGTCGCCGCAGGCTCGACCACCGCAGCAGGTTGGCCATGATCGCCGTGTCGCCGTACAGATTGTCGTGCTGCTGCATGATGCGGATGAACCGCGGATAATAGTTCTCTGGATCGAACCAGGCGCAGGTGCCGCAGTGGGCGGCGATGACGGTGCCGCCGTGATCGAGCGGCCGGGCGAGCCGCGTCGGGTCGGTGAACTGCTGCGAGCGGACGGTACAGGAATGCTCGTACCCCGTGTGGAACATCAGCACGACGCCCAAGTCGCGGGCCAGGGCGTAGAACGGATCGAACCGCGCCAGGCTCGGGTCGACGCCTTGAATGGCCGTGTGGATTTTCACCAGCCGGGACCCGGCCGCCCGGCACCGCTCCAACTCCGCCAGGGCGTCGCTCCGCCACGGGTTGATCGAGCAGCCGGCCAATATCCTGTCGGAGCGGCGGGCCAGGTCGAGCACATAGTCGTTGCTGACGTAGAAGTGCGTCGCCGCGTCGTCGCGCGAGCCGTCTTCACGATAGACGGCGTCCTGGGCCAGCACGATGCAGCGATCC
Organism: Planctomycetia bacterium; assembly: GCA_021413585.1. Classification (GTDB taxonomy): domain Bacteria; phylum Planctomycetota; class Planctomycetia; order Pirellulales; family UBA7805; genus JAIOPX01. The sequence goes on along the minus strand of JAIOQB010000006.1, from coordinate 6,343 downwards.
AACCGCGACTCGTGCACCTGCCGCAGCAGCCGGCTACGCGTCTTGTCGCTGAGCGTCTCGCCCGGCTCGCGCGCGATCCCGATCAGCTTCATCAACAAGTACGTCAGCCACGACTTCCGCGTCCGCTCGGAAAGATAACCGTCCGCGGGGTTTTCGCCCCAGCAGAAAACGTGGGTGTGAGCGTCAACGAGCATCAAGGGCCTCGGGGGATTTGTGATTCTCGTGCCCAAGCTCCGCCTGGGAACTAAGGAACCTGACAATCCAAATCACGTCAGAGAATCGAATTGTTCACCTTCCAAGTCGTGTTCCCACAATCTAATCGCATCGCGAATCAGTTTCTTGCATTGACGTCGCTGTATTAATTGCACAATGCCGATCGTCCCGAAGATTGGCCAAAAACATGGCATCAATAAGAAAGCAATGTGCAACAACAAATCGCCTATTACATGGCCTGCCCAATCATAACTTCGTGGTATCCTAAACATCGCTCGGTAATCGGAAATGGCTGCGCGAATATATTGAGCCTTTGCCTGGCGAATTTCTTCCCTTGGTAAGCCGACCAGACTGGAAGAGAATTGCACGAGGCTTTCGGGCGACAATTGATCTAGCAGGTAGGCCATACTGCCAAACTTTCATTTTTTTCGTGCCCGGGTACCGACTTCTGAGCAGATCCTGTCCGCCGGACGGAATCCCACGGTTGGGTCGCGCTAACTCGCAACGCAGGTACCGCCCGGCAGGCGGAACCTACGGGGCCAATCGTCGGCTACGCCATGCGGCCGACTCACGGCGCTGGCAGCTTGTTCATGACCACGATGACTTCCAGCGGTTCGTTATTGTCATAGTCGCGCCTGCTGGCGACATTCTGTCCGTTGAGCCACACCATGGCTACGGGCCGCCCCTTGGCCACCACTTTTAACCAACCGCCCAAAACATAATAGCGGTCTCGCCCTCGCAAAAAATCCCCCTGTCGCTTTGCCATCCCGCTAAAGGTTCCGGTGAGCGTGGCTTTGCCATTCGCATCGGTTACTGCTGAAGGCGCATTGCCTACGGCAAGACCGCTTTCGGGCAGATTGACATTCTCTAATGACGTAACACGGTCGCGGAAGAAGGTCACCGTAGCGCCCGCAACAGGTCGATTTTCGTCCGTGTCCATCACTCGGACCGTCACCGGAAGCTGCTTGGGCGTGTAGGAACTGTACGCGCCTATCGATGGAAGCAGGAGAGCGATTGCCGCCAGGCAGGCGACAACCGCGGCCGCGACTTTCAGGCTGAGTTTCATGGTGCGGACTTAATTGTACCCAAGCACTGCCGTGAGCGGCACGGCGCTAGCCGCCGGTAATACAGCACGCGTCGCCCGCCGTGGGACCGGTGGCTATCGCCATTCCGCTCACGTTCAAGGATTCCTCAACTTCTCCATATAGATCTGCATATCCATGCCGCCGCCGAAGTTGGCGGCGTTGTCGGCGTCAGTGCCACGATACGTATCGAAGCGGGAATAGGCGCCCGACGCGTTGACGGTGACGCCGCCAGTACCCAGCAACTGGTCGCGGCCGGCGCAGATGATCTGGCAGGTTGTGGGATTAAACGGGCTGGCGCCGCGGGGGCCGTCGCAGTAGGGATGGAACCCACGGAAGTCGAGGCCGTACGCGCCGCTGTCGTTGTCGAAATACAGGTACCCGCGATATTTTTGCGTGGCCGAGTTGGTGAACGACGGGCCATCGCAGAGCGTGTCGCCGGTATACAGATAGTGATTTTTCACGAGCAGCTCTCGCTTGAACGCGTATAACTGCCGCGTCGTGTCCAGCCCCTTCATGCGGGCGTCGTGACCGCGCAGCGGGTTCGTGGTATCCGGATCGAAGCCCACCAGCCAGAAGACCAGCGCCTCGCCCGGATCGAAGTTCGCCGTGTTGACTCCCGCCGCGCGGAGATCGGCGTACAAGTTTTTGATGTTGTACTGCGGAAAGATTTTCTGGAAGTATTGGGCGACCGGCGCGTTTAAGTCCGCGGCGCTCTTCATTCGCAGATCGGCGGGGGGATACGTTTTTGTCCCGTAGTCGTTCATCGCCTGCTGGAGGGCCATAGTCATTTGCTGCTCTTCGGCAAACAAGAAGGCCGCCGGACCCGCCCCACCAGGCCCGACCACGGCTACTGACATCACCGATATCAGTATGGCAATGACGATGACAATGAAAAGCACGGCCCCAAACAATTCGATCCGCGTAAAACCGGCCCGCTTCATGGATTGGGATCGCATGAGAATTGCTCCGAGCGCCGGCCGCGGCAGCTCCCCCCCGCCCTGCCACGCGGCCCACGCCTAGCACGAATTGTAGCAATAAGCGTGTGGGTGTACCCAACATTTTCAGCCGGGCAAGGAAGTAGCCGCGATCGGCCGTGAGCGGTTCGGCGCTAGCCGCCGGTCATTCGGTGGCGCGCCGCTTGCCGGGGACCGGTGGCTAGCGCCATTCCGCTCACTATTGAGTAGGTCTCGCCTGCCGGGCGTGACCTTGCGGTTGGGGTCGCGCCAACTCGCAATGCAGGTCACGCCCGGCAGGCGAGACCTACTGGGCCCTACTGCCCGCTCTTCGTATTGCGCGTGTTGAGCGACATTTTGTGCAGGCCCATGGCGCCTAGTTCGTCGATCACTTTGACGACGTCGCCGTACGGCAGGTTCCGGTCGGAGGAGAAGGAAACCACCTGGTCTTTGGCGCCGCCGGTCCGCTTGACCAAGGCCTTCAACTCGTCGAGCGTGGTAGGCTTGTCGTCGAGATAGAGCACGATCGCGCCCGCTTCGTTGCGGCGCAGGAAAAGATGCAGCGGCACTTTTTCCACCGCCAGCTCGGCCGCCCGCGTCTCGGGCAGGTCGACCTTGATATGCGCCGAGCCGACGATCGCGGGCACGGTGATCATGAACACAATCAGCAGCACCAGCACCACGTCGACCAGCGGCGTGACGTTGATGTCGCTAAGCGTCGCGCCCTCTTCGTCAGAATATTGATGACCGGCCATGGGTACAGTCGCTATTTGGTTAGTTCACCACGGAGACACGGGAAGGAATGACCAATGACCAAGCACCAATGACCAATGGAGGAGCTACGCACGTCTTTTTTGGTCATTGGGATTTGGTCATTGGTCATTTGTTTCATTTATCCGTCCTAAACGCGGAGAGCAAAAAGTGGGCGAGCGAATCGGTTTGCGCCAGCCGGCTGCGGACTTTGCGCTGCAGCATGTTGAACGCGACCACGGCCGGGATGGCGACGAACAGCCCGACGGCAGTGGCGACCAGGGCTTCAAACACGCCCGCCAGCACCGCCTGTTGGTTCGACTGGCTGTTCTCCACCGCCAGGCTCTGCGCGGCGTTGACAATGCCCAGCACCGTGCCGAGCAAGCCGACGAACGGCGCGTTGGCGCCGATGGTGCCGAGGATGGCGAGCCCTTCGTCGAGTCGGCCGCGCTCGCGAGCTTTGGCGCTGGCCATCGCTTCGCTGCAAGCTTCCGAGCCCCGCCCGAAGGCGGCCAATCCGGCGGCGAGTACTTTGCATTCGATCGCGTCCGACTCGGCCACTTGCTCGTAGGCCCCTTTGATGTCGCCCGAGTTAAGCGACTCGGTGAGGCTTTCTCGCAGTGCGCCGGCGTCAACGCTGCTGGAGCGATAGAACAGAATCCGCTCGACGATGATCCCAACGCTCACGAAGCTGAGGATCAGCAACACCCACAACACCCACTCGGCCCCGAAGCTGACCGCCCGCAGGAGAATCTTGGTGAGCATCCCGCCGCCGTGGCCCGGCGCGTCGGCGGCCAGGAGCGTTATGGCGAGCAGGAATCGATCGGTGAACATCGTGCGCGGTCCTTAGCGGGCTGGAATCATCGTGCGCGGCGCATGAATACCGCGCGAGGTTGCCGCGCGAGTTCGTCGAGAACCGGTCCGCGCATCCACCAGGCGATCCTTTGATTATACTTTCCCCCACAGGAGCAGCAAGATTCGTTTGTTAGCCAGTCGTTGGTGAACCGCTCGATTGTCAGCCACGGCTGGTTTGCGGCTAAGATGGGGCGATTAGATTGCCGCCGGGCCCCCAAGCCCGGGTTGCCGCGGCGGGGCCGGTGCCGGACAATGTGCCTACCGGTCTCGGGCGCGGCGGAGCGTCGGACCAGGAACCTGTCTTTCGAGCGGCCAGCGGCAGATGTCCCGCGTCGCCGCGTGGGGAATTGTCGGTTGTCGTCGTTAGCCAAGCGTATTGAAAAGTTGATGCCGCTGATCGGGGTTTCGGTCTGCGCGGTCGCGGTATGGATGCTGTACCACAAGCTGAAGCATTTCCATTGGGATAAGGTCAAAGCCGGTTTGACCGCCATCTCGCTGGACCGGCTGGCGCTGGTCGTGCTGCTGGTGATCGTCAGCTACGTGGTGCTGATCAGCTACGACTGGCTGGTGGTGCGATATCTCAAGCTGCCGGTGCCGCTGAAGCGGATCTCGCTGGCGGCGCTGGTCGCGTATGTGACCAGCTACAACTTCGGCGTGCTGCTCGGCGGCACGTCGGTCCGCTATCGATTCTATCGCCGCTGGGGAACGTCGCTGACCGACATCGCCCGGCTGGTGGCCCTGGTCACGCTGACCAGTTGGCTCGGCCTGTTCGCGGTGGCCGGCGTGGTGTTCTTGTTCGTGCCGCTGACGGCGCCGGAGCGGCTGGAATTTCCCACCTATGTCATGTGGCTGCTGCACAACATTCATGTGCTGGGGCTGATGCTGCTGCTGCTGGTGGCGGGTTACATCGGCTTGGGCTTCGTCAAATGGCGCCCGTCGGTCATGCGCGAGCATAAGCTCGACATTCCGCCGCTGCGGATCACGCTCGCCCAGATTCTGATCGCCGGCACCGACTGGGCACTGGCCGCGCTGGTGCTGTACGTGCTGGTCGACCCGCAAACCACGGCCGACTATCCGCAGGTGCTTGGCGTGTACCTGCTGGCGATGGTCGCCTCGTACATCTCGCACGTCCCCGGCGGCGTCGGCTTGTTCGAGCTGATCGTGCTGGACCTGTTGCCGCACGACGATAAAGACGCCCTATTGGCGGCCCTGGTGGCGTTTCGGTTTTTGTACTTGCTGTTGCCGCTGTTCGCAGGGCTGATCACCTGGGCGGTGTATGAGCTTGCGACGCGGAGGACGCTGGGGAATGGGAGGAAGCTTAATGACCAATCTCCAAATTCCAATCTCCAATAAAGATGATGTCCACGTTATTGGAGATTGGAATTTGGTGATTGGGATTTCCCTTCTACTCTTGCCCCTCACTCACCGCCGGCGCCGCACACTCGTCCACTTGCCGCCTGGGTTGCAGCAGTTTGGCGATCAGGCCGGTCCAGCCGGTTTGATGCGCGGCGCCCAGGCCGCGGCCGTTGTCGCCGTGGAAGTATTCGTAGAACGGCAGGTAGTCGCGAAAGTGCTCGTCCTGCTGCAGCTTCTCGTTGCCGCCGAACATCGTGCGGCGGCCGTTGGCGTCGCGGAGGAACAAGCGGCTTAAGCGCCGCGTGAGTTCTTCCGCCACGCCCAGAATCGTCAGGTATTGGCCCGAGCCGGTGGGACATTCGATCTTGAAGTCGTCGCCATAGTAATGATGGAACTTCTGCAGCGACTCGATGATCAGGTAGTTCACCGGAAACCAGATCGGCCCGCGCCAGTTTGAGTTGCCGCCGAACACGCCCGACTCCGATTCTCCCGGCTCGTAATGGACGCACAGCGATTGGCCGTGGTAGCTGAGTTGAAACGGCTCGGCCCGATGCTGCTGTGAGAGAGCCCGCACGCCATAGTCGGACAGGAACCGGGTCTCGTCGAGCATTCGGTGCAGCAGCCGCTTCATCCGATGCCCGCGCAGCAGTGACAACAGCCGCCGTTCGCCGCGCCCCGGCTCCTGCCAGCGCGAAACCAGCGAAGCGAGGTCGGGGCGGTGCTTGAGGAACCACTGCATCCGCGCGTCGAAGTCGGGTAGCTTGCGGAGCATTTCGGGCTCGAGTGTCTCCACAGCGAACAGCGGGATCAGCCCGACCATGGAATGCAGCTTGAGCGGCATCGCCCGGCCGTCGGGAAAATGAATGACGTCGTAGAAGAACTCGTCGTCGTTATCCCACAGCGCGATGCCACACTCCGCTTTGCCGTCCACACCGTCGCCGCCGCCGACGCACGTCATCGCCGCGGCGATCGACAAGAAGTGCTCAAAGAACTTCGACGCGATGTCCTGGTACACCGGGTTGTGCTGGGCCAACTCCAGCGCGATCCGCAGCATGTTGAGCGAGTACATCGCCATCCAACTGGTGCCGTCCGCCTGATCCAAGCGGCCGCCGTCGGGCAGCGGCGTGCTGC
>JAIOQB010000503.1 GCA_021413585.1 Planctomycetia bacterium | reverse complement strand
TTGCGTTTCCCACACCGGGCGATAGCTGGTGACTTTCTGCTGCTCGTACACCGTCTCGCATTCGAGGCGGTACGCCGTGACCTGCTGCGTGTCGAAGACAGTTTTGCAAACGAGCCGATAGCCGGGCTCGCAACATTGCTGAGCGAAACTGGGGCTCGCCATCAGCCATGCGAATGCGGAAGCGGAAACAATACGCAGCATCGTGCTTTTCATAATCCTCACCCTGGTCATCAACTCATTGCCCGCGGAAGCACGACGAATGTTCGCCTCGCGTCCGCTTTTCAATTCATTACGGTCAGCCGCAATCGCGGCAGGTTGCCGCGTTCCAGCAGGGCGCGCAATGGGCGCTCCCCCGGTCGTGCGGACCTTGCTTCTTGAATCTGGCGGACAAAACGAGTTGATGCAAACGAAAACTTTTGCTTATGCGACAAGTCGCGTCCTAACTCCATGCTGAACAATAGCTTATAAATATCGGAAAAATTTGAAGATCGCGGCGCCGCCTGTCGATAAACGGTCGATTCGTGATCGGAAGATATTGCGCAATAGGGAGTTACGACGCAGGCGACAGGGTCGACTTATGCTACCCAGGTTTACAGTCAGGAGACTTGAGGCGGGAAGCTTGAGGCCGGAGGAAGGGCCGAATGACAGCCGAGCATGGCCGCGAAGCGAACCCCCCTCCCTTTAAGGGAGGGGCCGGGGGAGGGTAAAGCGTGGCCCCAAGAAAAACGCCCGACGCAAAGCAAAAAGGGCCCAGCGCGCTACTTTTTCGCCGGTGCTTTCCGCTCCCCCAACTCGCGCACCAGTTGATTCGCCTCGACTTTAATCGGCGCCGGCGGATTGGCCGCGATCAGCTTCTGAATCACCGGCACGACGGACGACAGGTCAATGTCCGCGTTGCGCGTCGCCAACTGCCGCACGGCCAGCAGCGCGTTCATTTGAATGTGCGCCTGCTTCACCGCGCGATCCCCCTGCTCTTCATTGTCCACGCCGTGCGTCGACGCTGGGTCGATCATCTCGCGGATGACGTCCAACCCGGCTCCGTTGCCGTTGCGGGCTAGCCCCAGCGCGGCGTTGTAATGCACGTCGGGCGAGTGCGGCTCTTTAAGAATCTGCGTCAAGCGGGCAACAGCCTGATCGCCACCGACCAAACCCAGGGCAAATGTTCCGGCCACGGCGATGATTCGTCCGTCGGCACGATTCGTCGCCGTCTGATCATCCGCTCGGCTGGCGAGAATCAAGGTCGGCAGCAGCCGGGGATTGGCCAGCGGCTTGCGGGTTCGCACATTCTCGGCCAGCAGCGATATTCCTTGCAAGGCGGAGAGCCGCACTTTCGTTTCATCCTCGCTTTGCTGCGGCGCCGCGGCGCGCAGCAGCACGGGCAAGGCGTCTTCCGCGATTTCAAATTGCCCCAGCGCCTGGCAGAGGAACCCACGCCGTTCGATCTCCTCGCTGCGTGGGTCGCGACCGTGTTCTCCCGGGTTTTGCGCGGCGGGAAGCGGCTCGCGCAGCAGCTCATCCAGATACGTGGCTACTTCCTTGGCCAGCGCTGGATCGCGGCGGGCGGCCGGGTTGCGGCGCAGCTCTTCGGCCAGATTGTTCGCCTGCTGCCAACTGTTCGAGTTCCCCTTTTTCATCTCGGCCACGTAGGCCGTGGGGCTTCCGCCCATGTGGGCCAGCCAATTAAATAACAGCCACACCAGCACGATGACCAGCACCACCAACGCCGGAATGACGAACAATTGCACGATAAACCCGGCCGACGGGGGCCGGACCTCCGGCAGATTGTCGTACGGCAGCAGCGGTTCGTTCTGGGCAGGCTGGTTGGACATGGCGTCTCGGTGGGCGAAGGGGATGCAGTGTAGATTAAGAGGGGCGCGTGCTATGGTCAAGGCACGGTCGATGGGGCAGCAGCACGTTCCGGGCGCATATCAGCCGCAGGGCGCTAGCCCCCGGTTTGCGGCATGAACCGTGGGCTAGCGCCCTGCGGCTAATTCGGTAATTAAATCGTGACAAAGTACAAGAAATACGGACAGATGGAACGACTGGAATTGACGCGACTGGAATTAACGCTGCCGACCGCCGCGGAGAACATCGCGCTCGACGAGGCGTTGCTACTGCATTGCGAGGCAGCCGGCGACGATGCCGAGGTATTCCGACTGTGGGAACCCGCGGCGCCGATGGTCGTGCTCGGCCGTTCATCGCAAGTCGCCGCTGAAGTGAAATTGGATGCCTGCCAGCGAGACCATGTGCCAATCCTGCGCCGCACCAGCGGCGGCGCGTCGATCGTGGCGGCCCCCGGCAGCCTGATGTACGCCGTGGTGCTCAGCTATGCGCGCCGACCCGCGCTGCGAGCCATCGATCTGGCGCACACGTTTGTGCTGCGCTCGATCCTCGCCGCCGTGGAAAAACTGGTCCCCGGCGTCCGCCGCGCGGGCACCAGCGACCTCGTGCTGGGCGACCAAAAGTTCTCCGGCAACAGCCTCCGCTGCCGGCGCAAGCATCTGCTCTACCATGGCACAATCCTGTGCGACATGCCGCTCGATTTGGTCGAGCGTTACTTGCGAACTCCACCGCGGCAGCCGCAGTATCGAGCAGGGCGCGGCCATGGGGAGTTTTTGATTGGGCTGCCAGTGGAGCGAGCAGCGCTGCGGGCAGCATTGTCCACCGCATTTGACGCGTCGACGCCGCTAGCCGATTGGCCGCGCGAATTGACCGGGCGGCTCGTGGCCGAGAAATATTCTCGCGATGAGTGGAATTTGAATGGCAAGTGATGAACTCAGTTCAGCCTTCATCATCCTCGACACCGTCGGCTTGGTGTTCCGTCGGTTCCCACGGAACGGGACGGAAAAGCTGGGTTCCCAGCAAGGCACTTAAATTCAGCATTTCGTCCTGGTTGATATCTGGATCGTCCCAAAATCCGATTGGCGAACGGAATGGATATTTTGGCTTTACACCCGAGAGCGAAACAAACTCGCGCCGAGCCAAGGCTGTGGGATCCTTTGGCCGACTGAACAGACGCGAAAAGAAGGAAGATGGTATGGGCGTGGGCGCTAGTAGCGGCTCGTCGAGGAACGTCATTGCCTTGTGAAGAATTGCAAAATCGGCCTCGTTCTCGCGTTCGAGTATCTCATCGATCTCCAGCGTGACAAATCGTCCTGGGGTTTTGTTGATGGCGTCACACAACATTGATGCATGATCGTCCAATATACCGCATTCGGAAAACAGCCGATTCAAGTGCGGCAACGAAGCGTTGAGCTGCGCAATGGCCGTTTCTTTCATAGCGAACGGCGCCCGGTATTCCAGTTGAACTAGCTCCGAGGGAGGCGCGAGCCCCGTTTGGCGGCGGTTAGTGAACTGGCGGACTGCGAGTGTTTGACAGCGCATGTCGGACCAGCGAAACAAGGCAATCCACAGTAGCGGGATTCTACAAATGCCTTCGGCCACGGTGCCCTGCTCAGAGTCGTATGAGGCGTCTTGATAGCTCGGGTAGATGCCGTCGTAGTCGCTGCAGCAGAGGTACGAGCGGTTTGACAGCTGTTTTGCCCTCCACCAACTGACAATGAATTGCCAAGGGAACTCCCCTCCCTGTCAGGGAGGGGCCGGGGGAGGGTAACGCGTTGCGCTTACGCTGATTTCATTTACCCCTGCGTTGCGCAACGCTTGCCCCTCACCCGACGGCTCTCGCCGTCGACCTCTCCCCGGAGGGGAGAGGTGTTCCCCACGCCTCCCCTACACCAACCTCCACCTCTTCCTCAAAAACCACTCCACCGACATCAAACCCACCAGCGCCACGAACACATACCACTGGTCATAATACGTCTGGCGCACTTGCACTTTGGTCTCTACGTCCACTGGCCGCGCGGCCAGTTCGGCCAGCAGTTTGGGCAATTCCTCGGGTTGCACCACGCGGCCTCCTTGGGCTTTGGTGGCGTCGGCCAGGCTGGCCATCAGGGCCGGGTCGGCGGTGGCGTTGGTCAGCTCGAGGTCTTTTTCGTAGACGAGGAAGCGTGCCCGCGCGGTGCCGAGCGCCGCGGCGGCGCTGGTGGCGGTGACTTCGATCGTGTATTGGCCTGGAGGGAGCTTGTCGGTGATTTCTCCTTCGATTTCGTCGCCGTGTTGCCGGGGCATGATCGGCCGGCGCGTGCCGTTGGGAAGCACCAGTTGCGCGGTGTAGGCGGCGCCGCTGAGTTCGGTCCCTTCCGCCGTGCGGGCACCGGCGGCAAAGTGGATCGCCATGCCCGGCATGAACCGCCGGCTGTCCAGATTAATCCCCACGCTCCCCTTGGTCACCGTGTCCTTGCGTGCCAGCCACAGCGCCACTTGCCGCCAGAAGCGACGATGCTGGGCGTCCTGATTGTGCATTGCCCACCGCCATGTGGAGTCGCCGGCGAAGCACAACACGCGCCCGCCCGGCTCGGCCGCCGCCAGCAGCGGCAGGCCCGATTCGGTTTCCGCCAGCACGATTCCACCCTGCCGCACGCCCCGAAAGCGATTCGCCCCGTCGAGCGGCGGCAGCCGGCGCCACGCTTCGGCATTCGCGCCGCCGGGAGCAAGCTGCATCAGATAATGCCGCGAGCCAAACGGTTCGGCGGGGCGCATTTTCTGATCCCCTTCCAGGTGATAGTCGGGCGGAACGTACGTCTCCCACTTCTGCCGGATCGTGGAGTCAAGCTGCCGGTCGAAAGCGATCGGCATGATGTCGACCAGCGGCGTGTTTTGATAACCGCCGGGCCAATAGCTGTGCCAGCCGCCGAGCATCAGCAGCCCGGCCCCGCGCAGCACCGTTTGCTTGAGCAGGCCCCAGTCTTCGTTCGTCAGCGCCGCGGAGTCGAGGTCGCCTATCACATACACGTCGAACTTGCCCGGCTGGAAATAATCGGCAATCGGCTCGCCGTCGATGGATTTGAGCGGCCAGCGGGTGCGATCCGTCGGCCGAATCCATTTCAGCGTGACGTTGATATCGGGGGAGGAACTCAGCGCCCGCCGCAGAAACTTTTGCTCGGGGCGCGCTTCCCCTTCAAGGTACAACACTCGCAGGCCGCCGGGGAGGACCGTGAGATACGTCGACAACTCGTTGTTGTCGGTCGCCTTTTCTCCTTCCTGCACCGCCGCCCGGACGATCAGCCGATACTCGCCCGGCTCTTGCGGCGTGTAGTGCAGCTCGTAGCGAAGCTGCTCGCCGTCGCGCACCGCCCGCAACACGGTGGCCGCCACCGGCTCGGGTTTGCCCGGTTCGCGTTCGCAGAGCAACTGCACGGGGATGTCGCGATTGATGTATCCCCAAATCCGCACGGTGCCGCTGACGGTGACTTCGTTCTTGACGAACACGCGCAGGTCGTCGGGCATCGACTCGACTTCGACGTCGGCATCCTGGCCGCCGCCGGTTCGCTGGCCGAACGGCACGGCGAAGATCGGGCAATTGAGGTTCGCCAGCGCGCGGGCTTCCGACTGCGGCAGCACGGAGCTGGCGCCGATGGTGTTCATCGCCCCATCGCTGGCCAGGATCAAGCCCAAGAGCCGCTTGGTCCCCTCGCGGCGCACCACGTCTTGCATCGCCATGCCGATGGCGGTCTGGTCGCCGTTGGGAGCGGAGCCCAGCACAATCCGCTTGCCGTCAAACTCGATCGCCACAGCGTCGGCGTCGAAGGCGTACGGCTTGACTTCGTAGCTCTTATTGCCGGTCAGTTTGGCCAGCGCGGGTCCGGCGTCGTCGAACGCTTTTTTCATCGCCTCCCAGCGCGTGTGGCCCCCAAAGGCGTCTTTCACGGTCATGCTGCGTGAGCGGTCGAGCAACACCAGCAGCGTCGCCGGCTGCGGGCGAGACTCGATCGTCATCCGCGCCGGTCGCAGCATCGCCATGATCAACAGCACAATCACCCCCAGCCGCAAACCCGCCAACGCCACCCGCCGCGGCCAGGGGAGCGCGGTGAACAGCACACTCGCCAGCCACGCCGCCAACAGCGCAATACCCAACACGCCCACGACGGCGTACCCGCCGGTGCCGAAGTATTGATCGAGAATGGGACTGAGGTACCAGGTGTTCATATCAGTAGGTTCCGCCTGCCGGGCGGTACCTGAGAGCAGCTTGGTCTAGTGATAAAAGTTTGTTTTCTGTGCGATTAGATCGCATTGACTCTTTTGGCAGAGTTTCTAAATCGGTCAGCCACCGCGGGCGCAACTTCTAGGGTCGCCGTTTGTCTGACCCTATGACTAACCAATACGCAAATAGGGTTCCGAAAATCCAAATCGCCGGCGGTATGGCGATTAACCACAGTGTCGGTGGAATTTTGAGCGCCGGCAAAAGGAAGAAAGTGCCGCACGCCGCAAAGAAAGGCGGAAAGACTACCCCGTCCATGACTGGCACCCCGTCCGACGCATCGGAGGAATGCGCGACGTACGCTTTGAAGCCAAGGTAGAAGATCGAAAATGCAATCATTGCGATGGGAAGCCAGATCATCTTATATGCATCGCGAAGAGAGTTGTCTGGGTACGACGACGAAATTGTGTCGGCAAGTGGATTGGAGCAACTAGGTCAAGCTATTGTAAGTATTTCCGCCTGCCGGGCGGTACCTCCTCGTTAAGGCGAATCTTACGCAAGCGCCAAGGTCACGCCCGGCAGGCGAGACCTACTTGCGATAAAACAAACTCGACAACAAATTCTCCCCAATCACCGCCAGTGCCACCAGCAGCACCAGCCAGGGATACGCTTCCCAGCGGGTGACCGCTTCGCCCGCGCGGCGTTGGCGTACCAGGTCGTCGGTGTTGCGGGCGAGGCGGAATGACGTTTTATCAAAATCTTTCAGCAGAGTCTTTTCATCGACGCGGGCCAGCCGCGTGGCGGCCGGGTCGACGTTCACGCTCAGCCCGCGCCTCACGTCGGTCTCGCCGCCGGCGCGGAGTTGATACTGGCCGGGCACCTTCGTGTCGTCGAAGCGGATCAGCCCTTCCTGCTCGCGGATTTTGACAGTGTCCCCTAGCGGCGTGGTGAGGAGATAGGAATCGAAGAGTTCGTCCTTGCCCATGCGGAGCACGGCCACCTGGCCGACGAGGTAATTCGTTTTCTCCTCGACTCGGCCCACCAGGTATTGGGCCATCCCGGTGATCAGGGCGAACCCGGGCCACGCCTCGGGCTGCGGCATCAGCAGCAGATTCCAGGGCCGGCGGGTCGATTCGGTCAGCGAGGTGGTGAGTGTGAGCACGCGGCCGCGCCCCACGCGCTGCTCGACGATCGCCGGCCGGCCGTTGCCATAGCGCAGCAGCACCTGCGCACTGTCGTCGAGCCGGTCGAGATCCCAGTATTTGAACACCGGGTTCTTGTCCCATGG
>JAIOQB010000502.1 GCA_021413585.1 Planctomycetia bacterium | reverse complement strand
CGGCCGGCGTAGGCCCGAACCACGTCCTGCACGGGCCGCTCGTAGCCCGAGGGGCTGGGGGCCTCGAGGATGCTTTGGAAAAACTGACGGCCGATGTCGTCCATAGGGGGGCTTTCACTGGTGGGAGGCCAGCCACGGTCTCATTCGCCTGATGTCTGGGCCCTGGTAGCTTAACGCCCGATTTGTCGCTTGACGAGGGCTTATCGCTTGACGGGGGCCGCAACCGGGTTCTACGATTGAGCGTTTGTCTCGCCCTGACTGCACCCCTCCGGGGGCCCATAAGCGTTCACATGGAAAAAACCAAAGTCGCCATTGTCGGCCTGGGGACCGTGGGCACGGGGGTTGCGCGGTTGTTGCTGGACCAGGGGGACCGGACGGCCCGCCACGCCGGCCGCACCTTGTGGCTGGAAAAGGCGGTGGTGCGTGACCTCAAGAAGCCGCGCGGCGTGGACCTGCCCAAGGGGGTGCTGACCGACGACCTGTCGGAGGTAACCGACAATCCCGAGATCAAGGCGGTGGCCCAACTGATTGGCGGCCTGGAGCCCGACCGCACGATCATGCTCAAGCTGCTCGAAAGCGGCAAGGACGTGATCACGGCCAACAAGGCCCTGCTGGCGGAGCATGGCCCGGAATTGTTTGACAGGGCCAGAGAACTGGGACGCTCGATCGCCTTCGAGGCCTCGGTGGCCGGCGGCATACCCATTGTCGCCGCGATCGGGCAGTGCCTGTCGGCCAACCAGATTCTGTCACTGCACGGCATCCTCAATGGGACGTGCAACTTCATCGTATCGCAGATGGATCATCACGGAGCCAGCTATGGCGCGGCGCTGGCTGAGGCGCAACGGCGGGGCTATGCCGAGGCCGACCCAATCATGGATGTGGACGGCAGCGACGCGGCCCAAAAACTTTCGATCCTGGCGCATCTGGCGTTCGGTGCCCGCGTGCATTGGCGCGACATTCCGCGCGAGGGGATTCAAAACCTGCATCCGGTCGATTTGAAGTTCGCCGCCGGGTTGGGTTATCGCATCAAGTTGCTGGCGACGGCCCAACTGGTCGGGGACCAGTTGGAACTGCATGTGGCGCCGCAGTTGGTGAAGATCGGTTCGCCCCTGGCCGATGTACGTGACGCTTATAATGCCGTCCGCGTGGTGGGGGATGCCGTGGGACGCGTCTGGTTTCATGGTCTGGGTGCGGGGCAGATGCCGACCGCGTCGGCCGTGGTGGCGGACATGATCGATACGGTCGTCGGCCGCACCGCCATTACGTTTCGTACGCTGGAACTGTGGTCGCAGCGCCCCGCCAGCGTACTGCCGCGGGAGTTTGAAGCGGTCGCCGGGCGATATTATCTGCGATTCGACGTGGACGATCATCCTGGCGTGCTGGCCGAAATCGCCGGCGAGTTGGGCCGGCACGGCATCTCGATCGCCTCGGTGATCCAGAATGAACCGCTCGAAGACGCCGCCGGCCGCGTGCCGCTGGTGATCATGACGCACAAGAGCACGCAAGGCGCCGTCGCCGTGGCCGCGACCGAGATCGACCGGCTGGACAGCGTGCGGGGTCGGAGCGTGCGGATCAGAGTACACGATTAAAGGGCTGTCAGTTATCGGCTGTCAGCAGTCAGCAGTCAGCCAAGACCGGAAGGTACAGAATTGAAAACCGTGAATCGATAGCCGATAACCCCTTGCCGACAGCCGATAGCCCCTGCATGAAATACGCCATCATCATCCCCGACGGTTGTGCCGACGAGCCGCAGGAATCGCTCGGCGGCCGCACACCGCTCGAAGCGGCGCGCACGCTGGCCATGGATGCGATTGCGCACAGCGGCGTCGTGGGGCGGGCCAATCATGTGCCCGTCTCCCTGCCGCCGGGCTCGGACGTGGCGAATCTCAGTCTGCTTGGCTACGACCCCATCGCCAATTTCACCGGCCGCGCGCCGCTGGAAGCGGCTGCCCAAGGGATTCACCTGGGGCCAGAGGATTGGGCCATTCGCTGCAACCTGGTCACCGTGACCCATCAGGTGATGCGTGACTTCACCGCCGGCCACATTAGCACCGACGAAGCAAAATCGCTGCTGGCGACTGCTCAGGAAAAACTGGGCGGCGACGGGCTGGAGTTCACGCCCGGCGTCAGCTATCGCAATTTGCTGATCTGGCGCGGCCGCAACCGGCCGGCGCCGTTTACACGCGACACGCGCACCACGCCGCCCCACGACCTGACCGACAAGTCGGTGCAGGATGCCCATCCCCGCGGCCCGGGGAGCGACACGCTGGAGCAACTGATGGCGGAGAGCGAGGCCCTGTTCGCCGACCACCCGGTAAACGTCGCTCGCAGAAAAGCCGGCCATGCGGAAGCGACGAATGTCTGGCTGTGGGGCCTGGGCCGGGCACCGTCGCTCGCTCCGTTTGCCCAGGTGTACGGCAAGCAGGGCGTGATGATCACGGCAGTCGATCTGCTGCGCGGGCTGGCAGCGCTGGTGGGGTGGCGGCGGATTGAAGTGCCCGGCGCGACCGGCTATTTCGACACCGACTACGCGGCCAAGGGGCGCTACGCGATCGACGCAATCGACTCGACCGACATCGTGTGCGTCCACGTCGAGGCCACGGACGAAGCCTCGCACCAGGGGGACGCCGCGGAAAAGATCAAAGCCTTGGAGCAGATCGACCAGCACATCGTCGCCCCGTTGCACGCGGCGCTCAAGCGCCACGGCGAATACCGTATCCTCGTCACGCCCGATCACCCCACGCCGCTGCGCACCAAGACCCACAGCCACGGGGCGGTGCCGTTTGCCCTATGCGGCGCGGGCATCACGCCCGATGGCAGCACAACGTATGACGAACCGACGGCTGAGCGATCCCCACTCGCGTTCGACGAGGGCTGGCGGCTAATGCAATACTTTCTCCGTGTGTGAACGCCAATCGCGCCGGCCGCCGCTGCCCAAAACCTGCGCAACCATTGCAAGGACAGGCAAGCTGCCCGTGGCAACCAAACTTGATTTTAATTCCTCACATCGCACATCCTCCATCGCACATCGAAAATGCCACTCATCGTCCAAAAGTTCGGCGGCACCAGTGTGGCCGACAGCAAGAAGATCCTGGCCGCCGCCCGCAAGGCAATCCGCGCTCAGCAGCAGGGGAACCAGGTCGTCGTCGTGGTCAGTGCGATGGGCAAGAACACCGACGTGCTGGTGGACCTGGCGCACGAGATTTCAGACCAGCCCTCGGCCCGCGAAATGGACATGCTCCTCTCGACCGGCGAGCAGGTGAGCGTGGCCCTGATGGCGATGGCCATCCATTCGCTCGGCTCGAAGGCGATCAGCCTCACCGGCGCGCAGATCGGCATCCGCACGGACAGTACGCACACCAAGGCCCGCATTCGCTCGATCAGCACCGACCGCATGCGGCAGTTGCTCGACGA
>JAIOQB010000501.1 GCA_021413585.1 Planctomycetia bacterium | reverse complement strand
GGGTCAGACGAGATGCGCGCCATCAACGCCCGTTGTGCGGTGTCGTCCAGCAGTCCGTGAATCATCTCCAGCATCTGCTGGCGGAGTTCGTTATCGGCGGTCATGGTTTTCTCCTTATGCCGGAGGG
Organism: Planctomycetia bacterium; assembly: GCA_021413585.1. Lineage (GTDB taxonomy): Bacteria > Planctomycetota > Planctomycetia > Pirellulales > UBA7805 > JAIOPX01. The sequence continues at coordinate 2,564 of JAIOQB010000501.1, read as the reverse complement.
TAATCCGGATTTTTTACCCCAGAGACACAGAGTTCACAGAGAAGGAATGACCAATCACCAAATTCCAATCTCCAATACGCGTTGCGCATGGATTATTGGAGATTGGAATCTTGGTCATTGGTCATTAATTTTCTCTGTGTCTCTGTGGTTCAACAGTCTTGTTATCGAAAGTTCACTCGGCATCTTGCAGCGCCGTTCGCAGCTTCGTCAGCGCCAGCCGCATCCTCGTTTTAACGGTGCCGGTGGGGACGCCCACGGCTTCGGCAATCTGGTCGTACGTCAGCTCGCCGTTTTGCCGCAGCAGGAACACCTCTTGCTCTTCGCTGCGCAGATTGGCCACGGCCCGGCGGACGCGGGCCAACTGGTCTTCCTGGTCGACGCTGGCCTCGGGAGACGGTTGTCGTTGGGCGAGCATGGTTTCATCCTTGGGTAGCTCCCGGCGGCGGCGGCGCCAGGCGGTTTTGCGCAAGTCGCGACCGGTGTTCAGGGCCACGCGAAAAATCCACGCCTTGAGGTTCTCGACTTCGTTGAGTTGATCCCCGGATCGCCAGCACTTCAGGAACGTCTCCTGCAGCGCATCGCGGGCATCCTCGGTATTGCCCACCAGGTAATACAGCGTGCCGAGCAGTTCGCTCTGGTAGCGCGCAAAGGCCTCTTCCAGCATGTGCGCCGCCCGGCCCGGTTCGGTCGCCTGGTTAGGTTGTGTGGAGTTTCGTGGCGATGGGGCACCCATCAAATTCGTGCCTCGCACAGGGAAAGACGAGCCTCGCGGGGGGAGAGTTTCGCCGGGAGGAGAAAAATCGGGAAAAACGAGTCTTGCGGCCGGGATTACCGGCCAACGCCTGTTAGCCGCCGCTGCCCCAGCGGCGCGTTCGGCGCGACTCGGACGAACGCGCCGGTCGGGGACCGGCGGCTAACAACAGTTCACGACGGTTCGGCGTCCATTCGCCGTTCAGCGGCCAGCCGCATCGGCTATACTATCCTCCATGTGGCCTGAAGTGGACAAGACGGAGCAGATGTTGGCCGATGCCCGCGGGGGCGGGGCCGATGCGGTCAACCGCCTGCTGGAGCGGCATCGCGAGGCGGTGCGGCGGGTGATCGAACTGCGGATGGACCGCCAATTACGCCGCCGCGTTGACGCCAGCGACATCGTCCAAGAAGTGCTGGTCGAGGCTCATCGGCGGCTGGCCGATTATCTGAAAAATCCCGTCATGCCGTTCCACCTGTGGCTGAGGCAGATGGCCCAGGACCGGCTGATCGACGCCCATCGACGGCATCGGGTTGCGGCCCGGCGGAGTCTCGACCGCGAGCAGCCGCTGGTGTCGCCCGCCGCGCTCGACCATTCGACCCTCGACTTGGCCGCCGAACTGTGCGACCGCGAACGCACGCCCGCCTCGGCCGCGATGCGCAACGAGCTGCAAGAGCGGTTCTTGGCGGCGCTGGAGGAACTCGACCAGCAAGATCGCGAAGTCGTGCTGATGCGGCATTTTGAAAAACTCTCCAACAGCGAAGTCGCCGCCGCGCTGGACCTCACGCCGCCGGCCGCCAGCATGCGCTATCTGCGCGCGGTGCGTAAATTGCGCACGATTCTAGTGGGGGACAATTCGCAGAGTCAGTAGGGGAATTTTACCACGGAGAAGGAATTTAAATGACCAATCACCAAATTCCAATCTCCAATAAAACGTGCGCAGCACCTCCATTGGTCATTGGGATTTGGTCATTGGTCATTAAGTTTTGCCGGTTTTCCCGTTGCCCCTACTGCCCCCGACCGCATACACTTCCCTATCGCCCCACCCCGCCGCGGCGGCTTGATCGCCGTCGCCGCGAACTTGATCCCCGCCCAGGCTAGGAGCCACGCCATGCAATCTTGCGACGCCGGATGCAAACTCAAAGATCTCGGGCTGCTCGCCATGCGGTTGATGCTGGCGGTGGTGTTCGTCTATCACGGTGGGCAGAAGGTCTTTGGCTGGTTCACGCCCAAGCCCCCGGCCGCCGCACAACCGGCCGACGCAGCCCAGCCGGCGCCGCCGGTCAAAACGCCGCTCGAGGAATTCGCAGGGCACCTGGAAGCGATGAAGGTGCCGCAGCCCAAGACCGCCGCCATCGTCTCGGCCTGGACCGAGCTGGCCGGCGGAGTTCTGTTGGGCATCGGGTTTCTCTCCCGGCTGGCGGCAATTCCGATGGCGTTTAACATGTACGTCGCCGCGTTTGTCGCCCACGCGGGTGCGTTCGGCTTATTCAACTTCGACGCCAACGGCAAGCTGAAGCCCGGGATGGAATACGCCCTGACGCTGGCGGTGTTTCTAACTGGCCTGGTGCTAACCGGCCCCGGGCACCTGTCGCTCGACGGCCTGCTGTTCCGCAGACGCAGTCGAGAGGTTGAGCCAGCGGCAAAAGCATAGCCCTCAGGGTGCGACCGGTCAGGGTGCCACTGCTGGCTTGCCCCAATAGTGTCCGGTAATTGTGTTGGTCGTGGCTCGGATGGTGGGCGGTGGGGCGGATCGGGAGCGGCAGCCCTGGCGGATCGTGTGAGCTTTGCGAGTCGGGTGCAGCAGGCGCATGCG
>JAIOQB010000497.1 GCA_021413585.1 Planctomycetia bacterium | reverse complement strand
ACGGTCAACTGGTGGCGACCGACTACCTCCTCTCGGGCCAAGGCGTGGTATACGCGTATCAGGGGGGCATCGATCCGCGACGGCTGGCGCTGGGTCCAGGGCGGCTGCTGGCCGTCGCGGAGATTCGACAGGCCATCGCCGAGGGGCGCGAGGCGTTTGACCTGCTGCGCGGGAACGAGCCGTTCAAAGCCCATCTGCGGGCACAGCCGCGGGCGACGATCGACTATCGCGTCGCCGGCGACGGGCTGACTTCCCGAGTGCGGCACGCCGCGTGGCTGGCCCGACGCGAAGCCCGTCATTGGATCCGCCAAGGACTGCAACTGGCCGACGATGCACGACGTTTTACTTACACACCGACCGCGAATCACGCTTAAGGACCGCTTGCTCATGCACGTTACGTGGATCGATTCGCACGCGGCCCTGGTGGCATTGGCCGAGGAGTGGAAAGCGTTGGACGGAGATGTTCCGTTCCGGCGCTTGCCCTGGCTCGTCGCTTGGTGGCGGCACTTTGGCTTACCCGACGGGAGCACGACCGACGGCGGCTCGTGGGAAGTCCGTTCCCCCGATGGGATACTGCCGGCCAGCCTGCAACCCGAGCGTAAGCCGCTGCGGCCGAGCCGTCAGTTGCTCACGTTGGCGGTGCGCGATGCCGACGGCACGCTGCTTGGCGTGGCGCCGTGGTACTTGAGCCGATCGTTGGCCCACGGCCGGGCGATTCGATTTCTGGCATCGGGCGTGGTCTGTTCTGACTACCTGACGATTCTCAGCCGCGCCGGGCGAGAAGCGGATGTGGCCGGCGCCCTGGCCGATTGGCTGGTGGCCGAGTCGGATCGCTGGGACTTGATCGACCTTGACGGCGTGGATGCCGAAGACACGATCGTTCGCGAATTGGGCAATCGGCTGGCGGCGGCCGGGCATCGAGTGCATCTCTCGCCGGGGCCGAACTGCTGGCGCGCGGAGTTGCCCTCGACGTGGGAAGAATACCTGGCGGGCATGGCCGCGTCGAAGCGGCAGCGTGCGCGGCGGCTGCACCGCCGCTTGATCGAGAGCGGCCGCGCCTCCATTCGCAGCATTGACGATGTATCTCAGTGGGATAGCGGATTTCGCACGTTCTGCCGGCTGCACCAACTGCGGCGCGAGAGCCTGGGCGAGCGGGGCTGCTTCGCGCGGCCGGAGTTCGGCCGATTTCTCGACGTTGCCGGCCGGCAGATGCTGGCCACCGGCCATGTGGGCATGTTGATTCTGGAGATCGACGGCCGTCCGGCTGCCGTCGAATTCAATCTATTGAGCGCAGAGACGGTTTACTATTACCAGGGAGGCGTCGATCCGGCGCTGCTGTCCGAGCAGCCGGGGCATTTGCTGACCGCGCTGCGGATCGAACGGGCGATTGCCAGCGGCCACCGGGCCGTCGATTTTCTGCGTGGCGATGAGCCGTACAAAGCCCACTGGGAGGCGAAGCCGCGGCCGCTGATCGGCGTGCGGATCGTGCGCCGCCGCCCCGCCGCCCAACTGCGGCACGGTGTGTGGCTAGCACAGCGCGAAGCGCGGCGGCTGGTTCGCCGTGGGCTCGATGCGGCGGGCAAAGTGAGTCGTAAAATCCGCGCCGAGAGGAAACCGAAATCTCAGCCAGCCAAAGAGAGTGGCACAACCAAACCGTGATGGTCCCGCCTTGCTCCGTCGTGTGCCACTGGCTTTGCCAGTGCCGGCACCAGGGGACGGGCAACCACGGCGAAGAGAAACTTTAATGGATGCCCACGTTCAAGTAACAAACCTATGATCCCTACGCCAACCATCTCGAACGACTCGCTCGGCAACGGCGGCGCTGCGCACACGCTGCCGCTGGTGCCGTCCGCGGCTGGATCGTGGAAGCGGGCCCTGCTGCCGGCCTACTACGCCGCCACTTGGCCGCTGCGCGAGTGGGACGGACGCCGATTGGCCGCACAAGGGCGAGCACCAATTGTTGTCGTGGCCTATCATCGTGTGGCCGACGATCGGGCTACCCGCTGGACCATCTCCAATCGTGAGTTTCGCCAACACATCACCTGGCTGGCGCGGCATTTCGACCTGGTCACGCTCACCGAGGCCCAGCGCCGCATCGCAGCAAACGAAAACCACCGGCCCACGGTCAGCATCACGTTTGACGACGGTTATGCCGACAACTGCCGCGAAGCGCTACCGCTATTGATCCGCCGCCAGATTCCCTGCACGTATTTTGTCACCAGCCAGGCGGTGCTGGAGGACCGCCCATTCGAGCATGACTTGGCATGCGGCATGGCGCCGCGCCCAAATACTCCTCAACAATTGCGGGCATTGATCGCCGCCGGAGTCGAAATCGGAGCGCACACGCGAACCCACGCCGACCTGGGGACCGTCACCGATCCGGCCGTGCTACGCGACGAGATCGTCGGTGCCCGCGACGAGCTGCAATCGGCCCTGGATTGCCGCATCCGCTACTTTGCGTTTCCCTTCGGCCAACATGCCAACTTGAGTCCGGCCGCGTTTGCCCTGGCCAAGGAGAATGGGTTTGACGGCGTCGTGTCGGCCTACGGCGGCTACAACTTTCCCGGCGACGATCCGTTTCACTTGCAGCGGGCGTGCGTCGATGGTCCGACCTCGCGGCTGAAAATCGCTGTCAACCTCGATCCGTACAAACAATGGAAAATCCGCCGGTATGAATATCGGTGATTGTCAGTGGTCCGTTGTCCGTGGTCAGTTGCTCAGTGACCGCGGACAACTGACAACTGATCACGGACCACTGACAACTGACCACAACTTCATGAGTTCCATCGCCAAACCTACCACTGTGCTACCCGCTCCGGCGATTCCTCGTACCGACGAGGGCGTTCGTCGCGACACATTGGGCGCCAGCGTGGTGTTTCTCATTGGGCTGAGCTGCATTCAGCCGCTGGTGGCGGTGGCGCGCGGGCTGGTGTTTTGCCGCTGGCTCGACCCGATTCAATTGGGTTGCTGGGATATTGCCCTGGCGTTCATGAGCCTGGCGGCGCCGCTGGTCGTGTTCGGCATCCCCGGCTCATTCGGCCGGTATGTCGAACATTACGCGCAGCGGGGCCAACTGGCGATGTTCCTGCGGCGCACGACGTTGGCAACGCTGGCGCTGACGCTGGTGGCCATGGCGGTGGTGGCCAACGGGGGCCGGCTGTTCTCCGTTTTGATATTTAATAGTCCCGATTATGTCGACTTGGTGTGGCTGGTGGCGCTGGGTTTGGGGACGGTGATTATCTTTGGCTTCGTGGTGGAGTTGCTGACGGCGCTGCGGATGTTTCGCGTTGTTTCCGGATTGCAATTGCTCAAGGGAGTGGGCTTTGCCGTCTTTGGGGCCGGGCTGTTGCTGGCCTGGAATCTGGGGCCGGCCAGCCTGATTGTGGCGCACTCGGTCGCTTCGCTCTTGGGAGCGGGGGTGGGGATGTATTGGCTGTGGGCCACATGGCGGTCCCTGCCGCCGGCCGCTCAACACTTTGAAGAGGGGTACCTGCCCGCGCGGCAGCTTTGGACCCGGCTGATGCCGTTTGCCCTGTGGATGTGGGCTACCAACATCCTGTCGAACGTGTTTGAGATCGTCGACCGGACGATGATTATCCATTGCAGCAAACTCTCGGTGCAGGAAGCTTTAACAGCGGTGGGCCAATATCACAGCTCGCGGATCGTGCCGCTGTTGTTTGTGTCGTTTGCCGCCATGCTCGGCTCCCTGGTGCTGCCGCATCTGTCACGCGATTGGGAAGCGGGACGCACGCGCGACGTCGATGCCCGGTTGAACTTGACGATCAAGGCGCTGAGCCTGGCCCTGATGGCCGGCTCGGTCCTCGTGCTGTGGATCTCGCCGGTGCTGTTCCACGTGGCGTTTCGCGGGAAGTATGACGGGGGGTTGGTGGTGTTGCCCTGGACGCTGGCGTATTGCGCCTGGTTCGGACTGTCGTTCATCGCCGGCAACTATCTGCTCTGCGCCGAACGCGTGCGGCTCAACACCGCCGCGCTGCTGGCCGGCCTGGTGGCCAACGTGCTGCTGAACTTGGCCCTGCTGCCGCCGTTGGGACTGATGGGTGCGGTGCTGGCCACCGCCGGTGGCAAGTTGCTGGTGCTGGGGTTGGTGCTGTGGTTTGCCCGGATGCTGGGAATGAAAATCGATGGCGGCACATGGATCGCCTGCATGTTGCCGCTGGCGTTGACGCTGGGGGCCGGCGCCGCGGCTGCGATTCTGGCGGTCACCGCACTGACGGTGCTGAGCACGGATCGCATTCTGGTGGCCGAGGAGAAACGCTTGTTGCTGGCGGCGTTCGAGCACTATCGAGCCCGGTTTCGGCCGGCATCGCGAGCAGCGGGGTGAGGCCGATTGAGGGGTGCCTGGGGCAACGCCCCAGATTCGTTTTGCCTTGCGGATCTCTGGGGCGTTGCCCCAGGCACCCGGCGTCCGGTGAGTTCTAGCCGCTTGGCAGGTTCACCCCACGGCAGAGCCGTGGGCTATGTTCCTTGCTTCAAGTACCGATGGCAGCGCGAGATCGACTCGGCCACGATCCACACGAAGCAGCCCAGCAGCATCACGGTGATACCGATGTTGAGCCCACCCTTGATGGCCATGGGCCAGTTGCGCAAACGAATGCCGGTTTGCAGAATTTCGCCAAATCGGCCTCCAATCATCTGCACCGCAGCGGAAACGGTGGTGGTGGTGACGAACGCCAGTGGCAACAGCGTGATTGGCGCATAGCGGGCCTTCCCTTCGGCCACCAGCACTACAGTGACAATGCACAGCGCGATCGCCGCCAGCAACTGGTTGGCGATGCCGAACATCGGCCAGATGGTGTCGATCGATCCGCTCCAGATCAGCCCTCCCCAGGCGACGGTCACCAACCCGGTGCAAAGCAGCGCTCCGGGGAGCCAATCGACCCGCTCTAGTTTTGGGTTGAACTTGCCCAGCACTTCGTGCAGCATGAACCGGGCGATGCGGGTGCCGGTGTCGATCGTGGTAAGAATAAACAGCGCCTCGAACATGATGGCGAAGTGATACCAATACTTGACCATCGCATCGACATTGACCGCGCCGCGGCTTACCCAGTTGATCGCCGTGGTGAGAATGTTCGACATGCCGACGGCCAGCGTGACGGCCCCGCCCGTGCGGCCGCGCAGCGATTCGCCGCCGACTTTTTGCTCGATATCGGCCAGGTTGTCGGTGGACGCGTCCAGTTGCTTGAGCGAGTCGGCATACTTGGAAACATTTTTCAAGTCGATGTTGATCGCCCAGTAGTCTCCCTGCGGCAGCGAAGCGGCGGCGATCAGGGCGATGACCCCCACCAGTCCTTCGATCAGCATCGCGCCGTAGCCGATGGTGCGGATGTGGCTTTCCTTGGAGATCATCTTGGGCGTAGTGCCGGACGCCACCAGGGCATGAAAGCCCGAGATCGCCCCGCACATGATGCAAATGAACACAAACGGAAAGATGGCGCCGCTGAAGTATGGGCCCCCTTTGCTTCCGGAGAACAGCGGATTGATCATGGGGGCCCGCATCGGCGGATCCGCGATGATCACTCCCACGACCAACAAAATCACCGTGCCGATCTTCAGAAAGCTCGACAGGTAATCGCGCGGGCAGAGCAGCAGCCACACCGGCAGCACCGCCGCGATGAACCCATACGAGCAAATGGCAATAATTGTGCTGCCGCGCGATAGCGAAAAATACGGCTCAAGCACGGAGCCCGGGATCCAGTTCCCCGCCACGGTGGCCGCCAGGACGGCCAATCCCCCTAGCAGCGACGCCTCGACCACGCGGCCGCGACGGATCTTGTAGATATACAGGCCCACTAGCAGGGCGATCGGCACCGTGCAGGCGATCGTGAACGTGCCCCAACTACTGCCGGCAACCATTTCGCTGGTGTCGGGGCCCAAGGTTAATTGCTCGAACGACTCCTGCTTTGGCTCTTTGCTCGGCCGTGCAATGCCACTGGGCATCGCGGTCGCGGCAACCGAGACCACGAACCGCGTGCTGCGGGTCACCTCGGTTTTATTCTGATAGACCACGTGGGTGCCGGGCGGAAAGTGCAGCAGCACTCGATCCTTTTCCAGCACCGACATTACGGTGGTGCCTGGCGGCGGCTTGAGCTGCGTCCCCTCCGCCATGCCGACTTCTTCGCCCCCCAGGGCCTTCACCACAACCAGCCCCAGCCCAGCCAGCGCGACAACGACAATAAACAGAATCGCCACCGACGCGACGGCGCCCGCCCGCGGGCCGATGGCCATCCGCGCGATCTCCGCCAGCGATCGGCCTTCAAATCGGACGGAGGCGGCCAGCACCAGCATGTCTTGCACGGCACCGGCCAGCACCACGCCGATGAGCAGCCACAGCAAGCCGGGCATGTAGCCGAATTGGATCGCCAGCACAGGGCCGATCAGCGGCCCCGCTCCGGAGATGGCGGCAAAGTGATGGCCAAACAACACCCATTTGTGCGTGGGGTGGTAGTTCTGCCCGTCGTTGAGGCGAATGGCGGGCGTGACCCTGGCGTCGTCGAGCGCGCAGACGCGGGCGGCCAGGAACGCGCTATAGTACCGATAGCCAATCGCCAGCCACAGCAAGGCCGCCAGCATGATTGGCAATGCGGTCATTCGTCGCGGCAGCGGATAGGCAGCCGATCTCGCTTCAAGGTGCGCGGCGCGACGTTGCCGAGCCATTCGGCGACCGTCCGGGCCGGTACTCAAAGCGCAGAGTGTAGCAAAATGGGCCTCCGGGGACAAAGGATCAATGCGGTCCCGCGAATCAGGCGTCGTCTCCGTCGACAGCTTCGGCCGCATCGGTCCTGTCCGCACGAAACCGGTAGCCCACGCCGCGGATCGTCTCGATTGCTGTGGCATGCTCACCCAGCTTGCGGCGCACCGAGAGGATATGCACGTCGATCGTGCGCTCCAGCACCAGCGTGTCTTCGCCCAGCCCCTGCGAGATCAACTCGGCGCGGGTGAACGCCCGGCCGGGCTGACCGAGCAGGAGGTTCAGCAGCCGGAATTCGCTCCGGGTCAGCCCCAGCGAGCGGCCGTCGGCCAATGCCCTTTGGCCGCGACGGTCGAGCAGGAGGCTCCCCCAGGCGAGCACGTCGTGCTGCCCTGCAGCATTCAAGTCGCCGTCACTGAGTTCTTGCGGCAGATTGGGAGCGTCGATTTCGGTTTCAGGAGCGATGTAGTCTTCGCGCATAAACACTCCTCGGTCAAGAGCGACAGTGGCGATCATAGGGAGGGTCTCCTTTAAAGAAGCGGGTTGAGTGGATGGTTGAGGGGTACAGGTGTTGTGGCCGAAGCGGACGAACTGTCAGGCGGACGCAGCCGTGCCATGCCGCACGACGACGTCGCGCAACGCCTCCCACAGCGCGAGTTCGGCCTCGGCAAACGATCTTTGAAACTCGTAGCTCAGCGCCACGCGGTGCGCGGCGACAGTCAGTTCCGCCAGAAATTGTTCCGACGAGTCGTGGGCAATGCGCGGGTTGCGAATCGGTGCGATCATGGTCTCGTTGCTCCTTAAAAAGTTGATTTGTACGGTGCGGGTTGAATCGATTTTGATTGGTACGGTTACAAACGGGCGACGGGCAATCGCGTGGGCAACGCTCGTGCCGCGGCAGCAGAATCGCCGGCGAATTCGACCGCTAAAGCAGGGCCCTGATCGACAGCGCTAGGTACAGATACAACAGCCAACGGGGCAACATCCGGGCTGCTTGTGCGCAGAAGGACAGTGGCCGCGGTACTCGCCCTGGCGAGGCTCTGCGCGGCGTGCCGGATCAGATGGTCGTTCTTGAGTTGTTAACATGCTTCCTTCCTCGAAGCATGACGTGCCTCCGGGAGTCCCGGTCGGCCGCATGGGGAGCGTTTAAATCCGCCTTCCCTGGTGGGACAGGCACGTTAGGGTTAGTTGTCGATGGTGGTTAGTGTTAACAGCTAAAATACTCCTGGCTCACCGATCGGCCGCTGGCCGCAGTCGCCGCTTCTCCGTCTTGTCGATCTGCACGACGACGCCGTCCTGCACGATGATCTGCACCGAGCCGTACCGCAGCCCTTTGAGCAGCGAACGGATCTCTTCCAGCTCGGCATCGCTGATCTCGCCGTTGAAGCGAGACGAATTGTCGACCACACGCTTGGCGGACGGGCTCATGGTTTCACTCACTTTCATCGCGAATATCGATTCCAATCAACAGCATGCGGTCGCTAAATCACATAATCCGGCACGAACACGCGGGCAGCGCGGGGGTAAACGAACACGGTCTCTCCCACGGCCAGTTTCAACTGCGCGTAGCGCTCCAGGCTTAGGTCCACGAACAGTTCGTTCCCCTCGTTGGTTTGCAGGTTGATCTTGGCCACGGGGCCGGCCGGATTGACGCGCACCACGCGGGCCGCCAGGCTGGGCACGCCGTTGCGCTCGCGTTTGATGTCCAGCTCGTGCGGACGCATGAAGAGCGTGGCGGGCTGCTCCTGCGTGTGCTGGTGGTGCGGCATGTCGATCGACAGGTCACCCAGCGTTGCGCGGCCATCGCCCACGCGGCCGTGAAACACGTTCACCTGGCCCAGGAACCGCATCACAAACTCGCTGGCCGGGTGGTGGAACACCTCTTCCGGCGTGCCGACCTGCTCGATGCGGGCCTGGTTCATCACCACCACGCGGTCCGCCACCTCCAGGGCTTCTTCCTGGTCGTGCGTGACCAGCACGCTGGTCAAATGGATTTCGTCGTGCAGCTTGCGGAGCCAATTGCGCAAGCCCTGGCGCACCCTGGCGTCGAGCGCTCCGAACGGTTCGTCGAGCAGCAGCACCTTGGGCTCGACTGCCAATGCGCGGGCCAATGCCACGCGCTGCCGCTGGCCGCCGGAGAGCTGCGACGGATAGCGGTGCCCGAAGCTGGCCAGTTGCACCAGTTCCAACAGTCGCTCGACCCGCTCGCGAATCACCGCCTTGCTGGGGCGCTCGTTGCGCGGCCGGACGCGCAGTCCAAACGCCACGTTCTCGAACACCGTCATGTGCCGGAACAAGGCGTAATGCTGAAACACGAATCCGACGCGCCGCTGCCCGACGCTGTGGTCGGACACATTCTCGCCATGGAACAGGATGGCGCTGTCGGGGCCGGCGTCGGGTGTTTCCAGCCCAGCCAGGATTCGCAGCAGGGTCGTCTTGCCCGAGCCGGAAGGGCCGAGCAGGGCCACCAGCTCGCCATCGGCCACGTTGAGGCTCACGTCCTTGAGCGCCGTGAACGTGCCGAACGATTTGTGAATGTGACGCGCTTCGATGCTCATAGGACTTCCTCTGCCTTGG
>JAIOQB010000496.1 GCA_021413585.1 Planctomycetia bacterium | reverse complement strand
CGGAGAGTTCCGAGATCAAGATCCGCCGCTCGTTACCAACTTTTTCCGGGCCGATGTGCTCGTAGCTGGCGGCCACACGATTGACGGCGTGGACGTGCATCCCACCCTTGTGGGCAAACGCGCTGATGCCGACGAACGGCTGGTTCGACCGATACGTCATGTTGGCCGTTTCGTAGACGAACCGCGACAGCTCCGTGAGATGCTCCACGCCGCTGTTGGTGAGCACCTCAAAACCTTGCTTCTTCACCGCCAGGTTGGCGATGATCGAAATCAGGTCGGCATTGCCGCACCGTTCCCCGAGCCCGTTGATCGTTCCCTGCACCTGCTCGGCCCCGGCGTCGACCGCGGAGAGCGAGTTGGCCACGGCCAGATCGCAATCGTTGTGGCAATGGATGCCCACGGGGATGTCGAGCCCGGCGGCCGCTTCGCGCGTCAGCGTGGCGATTTCCTCGGGCATGGTGCCGCCGTTGGTATCGCACAGCACCACCATGGCTGCGCCGGCCCGGGCGGCGGCCTGGATCGTTTGCAGCGCGTACGCCGAGTTGGCCTTCCAGCCGTCGAAGAAATGCTCGGCGTCGTAGATCACGCGTCGCCCTTGCTCGACGAGAAAGCGCACGGTCTCTTCGATCATGGCGATATTTTCCGCCAGCGAGACGCGCAGCACTTCGCGGACGTGGAAGTCGGAGGTCTTGCCGACGATCGTGAGCCCTTCGGTTTGCGCGTCGATCAAGGCGCGGAGCCCCGGATCGTCCTCAGGCTTGATTCCGCGGCGGCGCGTCATGCCGAAGGCGACCACCTTTGCATGCCGCAGCTTGCCGGTGCGCTGCATCTCGCGGACGCGGCGGAAGTATTGGGCGTCCTTTTCGTTCGAGGCAGGGTAGCCTCCTTCGATGTAATCTACGCCCACGCTGTCGAGCCGTTCGGTGATCAGCAGCTTATCCTGGAGCGAGAAGGAGACACCTTCCCCCTGGCTGCCGTCGCGAAGCGTGGTGTCGTAGATTTCGATGTGACGCATCGGAAGGAAAATCCCAATGACCAAATCCCAATGACCAATTAAGGCGGTGACGGGATTGTGGGGTTAAAAAAACAAAAAAGCCCTGACGCCTTTCGGGGGCCCAGGGCTGCTGACTGCCATGTTGCTTATCGTTTCAGCATCCCTTAGGGTGGGCCCGACGGGGCCAAAATAATCACCCCAATGACCGCAGCCACCCAGCTTGGCACCTGTCCAACGCTTGGCACCTGTCCAACGCCACGTCCGAATACGACCGACCGAACCGCCGACTCGGCAGCGACCCACGGGCGTGTTGAACCTGGACGGGCTGGCATTATGGTAACTGGTGGGGCGGAATGCTCAAACATTGAAAAATACGGCCCCGCCGGCCCAATGTCAAGCGCCGCAGGGCCGCAGTAAGGCGTTCCGGGACGCCTGAGACTGGTTCTGCGTCCAATTGGAGTGATTGGCCCGGCGTGGAACCCTGCCAAACTTGACACGGGACGCCCGGACCACGACATTAGCGGAAATGCGTCAACGAACCGGTTGTGCAGGGCCGGTTCGTGAGCTTGGCTGCGTGGCCTAATTTCGATTTGTCGAGGCCAGTGCGCCGCGTTGGAATTCCAACCATCCATTTGTCGTAAAGGGGCAGTCATGCTTCGCAGGAAAATATACGCGATCATCACGGGGATCTTCCTGGGGTTGAGCGCTTCGATTCTCACGCCCGCCGCGCGGGCCGCAGACGCACCGGAAGACGCGCTCAAGGCGAAGGGGCTGCGCCGCCAGAACGCCACGTTCGTTGACAAGGGCGAGCTGGACGTTAGCAAGGAGTTCCGCGAACTGTCCCAACTGAAGCGGTCGATGTACGCCGCCAAGAAGCAAGCGGCGGCCGCGGAGAAGAAAGCCCAAGGGTTCGTGGAACTGGCCAAGCAGGCCAAGCAACAACGCAGCGCGCTGCGCAAGCAGTTGGCATCGGCAAGAAGCGTCTCCGACAACAACCGGATCGTGGTCACGTTGGATGAGCTGACCGAGAAGATCGACAAGCTGGAAGAGCAGGGCCCCAACGGCAAAGAGAACAAAGCCGCCGCGGCCGCCGAGGCGAAAGCCCGCGAAGCGTATGTGGAAGCGGTGCTCAAGGTGCGCAAGCTTTACGACGAGGTCGCCGAGAAGTACGAGAAGCACAAGATCGACACAGCCGTGGCGGAAGCCATCACGCAATACAATGCCAACACGGAAAAGAAAGCCGAGCTTGGCCCCAGCAGCGGCTTTACGCGCGAAGACGCTCTGATCAAGAAATGCGAGGACACCGTCCTCTCTGAATCCATCCCGCTGCGGCTGGGGGACGATCGCCTGTATTACGTCAAGGCAGTGTTCCTGGGTTCGCATGTGCTGGAAATCTCCATCGACACGGGGGCCAGCTCGGTCGTGCTGCCGGCCACCGTCGCGTTGCAGATGGGCATCTCGCTTTCGCCCAACGATACGCCGGTCAAGGTTCAATTGGCGGATGGGCGGGAAATCGATGCCACGCAAACGATCATTTCCAAGTTGCGCGTGGGCAAGTTCTCGGCAGACAACGTCGAGTGCATTATCCTGCCCGCCAACCTGAAGGATGCCAGCCCCTTGCTGGGGCAGAGTTTTTTGCGGCATTTTACGTATAAGATCGACACGTCCGCCGCGACGTTGACCATGACGCGAGTCGAGTAGCTCGTTGGTCGATCACAGCATCCGGCCGCGTTAGAAAATCCCCTCGCCAAACTCACGTGGCTCCGGGCGGTGGGGCGTGGTCGTGCCCCGTCCTGGCGGCGGTGCTTGCCGCGGTCGATGGGGGGGCGGCGGTTCAGACGCGGCCGGCTCGACACGGCCTCGATCGGGAGGTGCGGGCGGGGTTGCGCCGCCGCGATCGATTTTCTGCGGCGATACGTGCGGGGCGGGGGGCGCCTGTCGTGGTGCGTCCTGACGGGCTGCGTCTTGACGGGGTGCATCTTGCCGCGCGGCAGGCTGAGTCGGGGCGTGCTGCGGCGTAACTCGCACATGCGGCTCGGGCGTGTCGTAGTCGATGTCGTCGTACCGCGAGACGTAGCCCGGCTGCTTCGCCCGCTCCTGCTCCAATGCGAACTCGGCGATCACGCGCTGCTGGATCATCTCGCGGCAGGCCGAGTTGATGGGGTGGGCGATGTCGGCGTACAGCTTGGTGCGGCCGTCCTCGTCCTTGATGGCTCGATCGTCCTTCAAGCGCAGGCCGCACTGGTTGCAGTGGGGGGCGCGCAGATGATTCTTGCAGCCGCACTGCGGGCAATGGGCCGTCAGCTTGCGGCTAGGCATGGCCACAAACGGGCCATTGGTCCCTTCGATGATCTTCAAATCGCGAATGACGAAGCAGTCGTCAAACGTGATCGAGCAAAAGGCCTTCAAACGCTCGCTGCCGTCGTCCATCAGCTTGATGCGGACCTCGGTGATCTCCACGGCCGGTCTCCTTTGAAGTGCGAGTCAGATGGCTCCGGCGAATCGATACGCTCCGCGAGTCGAGATTACATGCCGAATCAAGCTGGGTGCCTGGGGCAACGCCCCAGCCGAGTTCAACCAACAGGCAACTGGGGCGTTGCCCCAGCCACCCGAATTCGCCTCACCCTCGCCGCACAGCGTACACCTGCCCCAAGCCGCGGCCGCGCAGCCGTCCTGCCACATGCCGCGCTTCCGCCGCATGCCTGCACAATCCAAAATACGCGCTGCCGCTGCCAGTGAGTTGATGTCCGACGCAGCCCAGCCGCGTGAACTCGTCGGCCAGCCGCTCGATCCAGGGGGACAGCTCAGCCGCCGCCGGTTGAAGTCGATTCGTGAGCAGTCGACCGGCCTCGCCGATTCGTCCCGCTTGCATTGCCGCACATAGCCGCTGCACGCTACGTCCATCCGAGGCTCCGCAGTTCGGCGGCTGCGGCCGGCAGCGGGCGTAAACCTCCGCGGTGGAAAGCCCCATCGGCGGACGAACGATCACGGCGTGCAGGTCGCCCAAGCCGGTGAGCGGCTCGATCCGTTCTCCACGGCCACGGCAGATCGCCGGCCCACGATAGAGAAAAAACGGCACGTCGCTGCCGATTTCAGCCGCCAACTGGACCAATTGGTCCCGCGAATAGCCCAATCCCCAGGCCAAATTGGCGGCCACCAGGGCCGCCGCCGCATCGCTGGAACCACCGCCCAGCCCCGCCGCCATCGGTATCCGCTTCCATAAACGGACCACCGCGCCGCGTTCGATCCCTGCTCGGCGGCGCAGCAAATCGATCGCTTTGATGACCAGATTATCCGCCCCTTGCGGCAGCAGCTGAGTGCCCGACGATTCGCCGGCGGCGACGTGGCAAGGTAGGGTAAGCGGGGCAACCTGGCCAGCCGCTGGAGGCGCGACGTCGCGAAACGACAACGCGTCGTACAGGCTGACAGGGACCATGAGAGTTTCGATCTCGTGGTAGCCGTCTGGTCGCCTGCCGTACACCTCGAAGAACAAGTTCAGCTTGGCCGGCGCTTGGACTTCAATGTCCTGCGCGCCGCGATGGACCCACATCCGACACATTCCCTGCACAGCCGCCGGGCCGAAA
>JAIOQB010000495.1 GCA_021413585.1 Planctomycetia bacterium | reverse complement strand
TACCTCGACAACGCCGCCTCCACGCAGCGCCCCAACCAGGTGATCGACGCGGTGGCCGACGTCTACCGCCACAAATACTCCAACGTCCATCGCGGCATCCACTGGCTTTCGGACCAGAGTACCGACCTGTTCGAGGAAGCGCGCGAGAAGGTGCGCGTGTTCATCGGCGCCGCCGAGCGCGAGGAGATCATCTTCACCCCCGGCACCACCGAGGGGATCAATCTCGTCGCCCGCAGTTGGGGAGACGCCAACCTCAAAGCCGGCGATGAGATTCTGCTCACCGAACTCGAGCACCACTCGAACATCGTCCCCTGGCAGCAGTTGGCCACCCGCGTGGGCGCGGTGATCCGCTGGCTGCCGGTGACCGACGACGGGCTGCTCAACATGGCGGAACTGGACAATCTCCTCACGCCGAAGACGAAAATGCTGGCCGTGGCGGCGGTGTCCAACGTGTTGGGCACGATCACGCCACTCTCTGAACTGATCGCGCGGGCACATGCGGTCGGCGCCCTGGTGCTGGTCGACGCGGCGCAGAGCGCGCCGCATCAGCCGCTCGACGTGGCGAAGCTGGGGGCCGATTTCCTGGCTTTTAGCGGCCACAAAATGCTCGGGCCGACCGGCGTCGGCGTGCTGTACGGCCGCCGCGAGTTGCTCGAAGCCATGCCGCCGTTCATGGGTGGTGGCAGCATGATCCGCCGCGTAACGCGCGACGGCTTTGAGCCGGCCGATCTGCCCGCGAAGTTCGAAGCCGGCACGCCGCCGATCGTCTCGGCCATTGGGCTTGGCACGGCGATCGACTATCTCAACCGCGTCGGACTGTCCGCCATTCACGAGCACGAACTGAAATTGACGATCATGGCGCATCAGCTGCTGGCCGACGTGCCTGGGATGAAGTTCCTCGGCCCGCCACCGACAGAGAAGGGGGGGATCGTCAGCTTCGTGCTCGATGGGATTCACGCCCACGATATTGCGCAGATCCTGGACCGTTTTGGTGTCGCCGTTCGCGCCGGTCACCACTGCGCCATGCCGCTGCACAAACGGCTGGGGGTCAACGCCAGCACCAGGGCGAGCTTCTACTTCTACAACACCCCGGGTGAAGTGGAAGCCCTGGCCGCGGCACTCTATGAAACACGCCGCGTGTTCAAGCGGAAGAAGCTGTAAATAGCCCCGGGCTCCGCCCGGCATAGTACCCCTCACGCTCCGCGTGAGGATGGCCATCACGCGGAGCATGATGAGTACTTTCCTTCCTTCGCGATCTTCTGTTCAAAGTTTTTTAAACAGAAGCTCGCGAAGGCCGCAAAGCGAATGTGCAATATCCAACCATCTTCCTCCTAGATATTTCTCTGTTCCCTCCGTTACCTCCTGTTCAAAAAGCGTTGTTGAACAAAGTGAAGTGACACGCCGCCTCGTCACTCGTGTGAGCGTCGTTGTTCATCGTTGTCATCGGCCAGCTTCGAGTCGATTACCCGGCTGTCGATGATCTGGTCGCGTCCTGACGAGTGGCTATGCCAGCTTCCGCCGCCGCGGATGTTCAACCGCGCCTCGAACCGGCGGCGCATGTAGCCTCGCACCCATTTGCGGACCGGCGGCAGCAGCAGCGCCATGCCGCAGAGATCGGTCAGCACGCCCGGGATGATTAGCAGCACACCGGCGATGAAGATCAGTAGGTGATCGACCAGGACTACCCCTGGCATCCGATTGGCCTGCAGTTCCTGCTGCACCTGCCGCCAGGTGCGGACGTTTTGCCAGCGGATGACCAGCACGCCCGCGACGCCACTGCCAATTACCAGCGCAAATGCGAATTCGGCCGATGTATGCTGCGCGATCTGCAGCAGCAGGAACAGTTCGACCAGCGGGATAATGATCAACAGCAGCAGCAATCGGCCCAGCACGGGGTTCTCCGGGTATTGGAGGTTGGCGAGGCATTATCATAGCGGGAAGGGCTGTCGGCTATCAGCTATCGGCTGTCAGCTAAGGAGATGGTGGTTGGCGTTTTCGTTGGGGCTACGCGTTACCCTCCCCCGGCCCCTCCCTGACAGGGAGGGGGGTACGTAACAGCAATTCGAGCGTTGCGGCGGCGGACGTCGTGTTCCCTTCGGCCAGCGCAGTCGCGGCGGTTGATAGTGCGGCGACGTGCCGGAGATGAAACGGCACCGCGGCACCAGCCGGCGGGGCCTTGGGGACAAGACTGGCGGCGATGGTGCGCAAAACTTCGTCGATACCGTCGCGGGCCACAGCGCTGGTGCAGATCCCGACCGGGCGCGGATCGCTGTGCGGCGCGAGATCGCATTTACTATGAAGCACGATCGCGGCGGGCCACGCGTCGAGCAGCGCCTGCTGACCTGGCCCAAACGGCGCCGAGCGATCGAAGACCACCAGCCGCCGATCCGCGGCGGCGATCTCGCGCTGGGCGAGTTCCATGCCGGCCGATTCGAGCGGCTCGTTGCTCGTGCGCAATCCGGCCGTATCGGAGAGTTCGACGGGTAAGCCTTCCATGGCCGTCGTTGCGGTCACGACGTCGCGCGTCGTGCCCGGCTCGCCATGCACAATCGCGCGCGAGTAACCCAGCAGCGCGTTGATGAGGCTGCTCTTGCCGACATTCGCCTCGCCGCACACCACCACGCGCCACGGCACCGTCAGATGCAAGCCGAAGTCAGCCCAAGCTAATAATTGAGCCAAGCGATCAGCCGCTACTCCGCTCCCTTGAAGGGAGGGGCCGGACAGGCTGGAGACTTGAGGCTGGAGGCTGGAGTTTGACGACGCAAACATTGCCGCCAACTCTCGCAATTCATTACTTAGCGCCCCGTGCATCTGATCCAGCAGCACCGCAGCGCATCGCTCCGTCCGCGCCTCCGCCAGCGCAACCGCCGCCTCAGCAGCCAGCGGATCAGCCGCGGCTCGCTTCATCCACTCCTGCCACGACACCTGCACGCCGCCGGACGCCACCAGGTCAGCCATCAACACGCCAATCGCCGTGCTACCGCCGTGGCAATGGAGCGTCACCTCGGTCGAGCGACGAACCAGCACGACTTCTTCCGGCTGCGTGCCGCGCCAGCGCCCCAGCGCGATGCGCCCTTCGGCCAATGCCGCGATGCCCCCTGTACCGCGAAGTTCTACCAGCGGCTCCACCAATGCCACCGCGCCGGCACCCGCCACTAGGCATGTCGCGAGGGCACCGCGCCCGGGCGGCGTCAGTTGAACGAGGTAGGTGGGTTCAGACACCATGCGGGACACGCCTCAAGCCGCCTCTTCGCAGCACAGCGCAATCCCCGCCAGAATCAAATGCGGTTCGTGCCGCACGCGCCCCGGCAACAGGCCGGCGACTTCTTCCGCCGCGCCGCCCGTGAGCAGCACCAGCGGTTCGGCTTTCAGGCCTGCGGAAAGCTGCTCGATCAGCGTTCGCATCGCGCCGACGGCACCCCAGAACAGCCCGCTGGCAATCGCTTCGTGCGTATTCTTGCCCAAGGGAGGTGGCGGCTCGTCGAGCGTGGCGATCTTCAAGTCGGGCAGCAGATCCGTAACCTCATGCAGCGCGCGGGCGGACGTTCCAATCCCCGGCACGATTGCGCCGCCGCAAAACGTCCCCCCC
>JAIOQB010000494.1 GCA_021413585.1 Planctomycetia bacterium | reverse complement strand
GCCACGTTCTTGAGCGTTTGCGCGATAATGCGATCGACTTCGGCCGGATCGGTGCTGCGGGCGGCCAGGATGCTGGTCCCCAGGGCCAGTTCGCGTGCGGCGCCTTGCTGCAACTGGCAGGTGCAATTCTCCGCATGCTGCATCCACGCCGGCAGCAAAGACTGGCGGCGCTCGTATTCCTTCAAGTCGGGCAGGCCGCCAACCAACGCCGCCACGCCGTCGCGGCGGAACGTCTCCAGCAGCTCTTGCGGATATTGGGTGAAGTCGGCGTCGATCAGAATATCGGCGTCGAGGATCTCGCCCGTCAACGGATTGACGCGCGACGGGCCAATGGCCATCCCGGCCCCGGCGGTGATCCAGCGGATCGTGTTGTAGTTGATGTCTTCCGGGTCCCAGTCGGCGTTGTCGGGTTGCTGGCGAACTTCGATGGCGTCGGTGAAGCCGGCCTTTTCAAACGCCTTGTTCCATTCCAGAATGCCCTCGCGGATCGGCTTGCGATACTTGAATGGCACGGTCTTCTCGATCCAGAACACGATCGGTTTTTTCGGCGGCGAGAGTTCGGCCGCCGGCTCGGCCTTGCGGAGGTCCCAGCGGTTGATGTAGCGCACGAAGCGGTCGTTGAGCGTCGGCTTCGAGTAGTCCATCACGGCGGTGAGGAAGTAACCGACGCGCTGGTCGGCCAGTCGGGGTTGGTAACCGGTGTTCGGAAGCAGGCTGAGCGAATAGTGAACGCTGATCGTCACGCCGCGCGAGTCGGCCGCGCCGACGAGGTCTGGCCCCATGCCGCCGGAGGCATAGGTGGCGGCCACCTGCAACTCGACATTGTCCTTGAACGATTTCACTTCCTGCCAGGTGGAGCGGGGTGGGACGAACATGTAGCCCGGCAGCGCGCGGGAAATCTGCGGCAGGTCTGTCATGAACACCTGGCTGAGGTCCACCAGATCGCCGCCGTCCGGCCCTTGGGCCACGATCGGCAGACTAAACAGAATGCTGTCCGTGTACGCCATCTTCACGGCGTTCTGCAACGGCGAGCCATCCTGAGCCCGGAACCGCAAATTGCGGCGGACGATCTGCACTTTGTCGTCCAACTTGCGGAACTGCCAGACCCAATCGTCTTCGCCCTTCCACGTCATGCCGGGCAAGATGTGGCTTTGGCCGAGTCCTTGGGCGATGGAAATCAACAGGATGTAGTCGCGGTTGTAGTTGGCGGGGGTGAGTTCGGCGTAGAGCAGGCTCCCTTTGTAGTGCAACTTCAGCAGGCCGGGGATGGATTTGGCGTCTTTGAGAATCGCCGCGTAAGGGGGCGAGGCGCTGCGGGCTTGGCCGGCTGCCTGGGCGGCGACGGCGGCGGCGGCTTGGGCCGCATCGCCGGCGACAGACTGATCACTTGCGCTGGCGGAGGTGCGCGCTTCGGCAGTCTTCTTCGGCTCGGCTTCCGGTTTGCGGGTCGGTTCGCTCGTTGGCTTTTGATCTTCCGCGGCGAAAGCGAAACTCGTTGAACAGGTCGCCGCGACGACGCAGACGAGGATCAACGGACGGATGGACCACCAACGGCGGAAGGACACATTCATGAGTGACTTTCGACTTCGAGGCTGCGAGGGAGGGAGGTTCGTTTCGGCCGCCCGTCGCGCGGGCCGGCGGGGGGACGATGCCGCAGATTTTATTTTAGCTGCTTCCCCGACAATTTGCGCCGGGTAGAGTGATGATAGAGTCGACCACGAATGGCGGGCTAAACCGAGTCCGATGTTCAGTTCCCTTAACATCAAGGCGTAGCGTGGGTGCTTGCACCCACGAATTTTACTGGGATTTGGTGGGTGCAAGCACCCACACTACGCATTGGCATAAGCCACAACTTGTGCGAGACGGCCATGGATACGGACCTACCTGTGGATGATACGCGAATGCTGGAGCAAGTGTTTGGTCGATATCCGGCCAACTGCCGGCCGGAGCGCGTGTCGGCGCTAGGGCAGGTAGGGGGCTTGAGCGGCGCGCAATTTTGGCGCGTCGAGGCGGCGGCCGGAGCGCTCTGCCTCCGGCGCTGGCCGGACGAACATCCGGACGGAGCGCAGTTGAGTTTCATCCACGCGGTGCTGCGGCATGTGCGTGGCGCGATGGGGCCGCGGATACCCGCACCGATCTGCACGAGCGACGGGACGAGTTGGACAGAGCAGAGGGGCGCGTGGTGGGAGTTGTCGCCGTGGCTGCCAGGCCGGGCCGACTATCGCGAGCGGCCATCGCCCGGCCGGTTGACCGCCGCGTTTAGCGCGCTGGCGGAGTTCCATCTGGCCGCCGCTACGTTTCCGCACGACGAGCCGAGGCACGGTGTCGCTCCGGCCGTGGAGCGCAGATTGGCGTTCATTCGGAGACTGCGCATTGCAGCCGCGCGCCTGCTGGAGAACGCAGTAGATGACCAGGCGAACAAGTGGCCAGAGGCAATGTTGCGGCGGTTTCATGCGGTGTTGCTAGGATTCCGCCGGTTGGCGCCACGTGTTGGAAACGAACTCGTTGGGTTGCGGAATGCAGTGCCGTTGCAGCCGTGCATTCGCGACATCCACGATCGACATGTGCTATTCAATAATGAGGAGGGTGATACGGATGCGGTCACCGGGATTCTCGACTTCGGCGCGATGCGGATCGATCATGTTGCAACCGACGTGGCCCGGCTGCTGGGGACGATGGTGGAGGACGATCGCGACGCTCGCCGGCTCGCGCTGGGAGCGTATCAAGATCGCCACCCTCTGACGGGTGCCGACGTGCGTCTGGTCGAGGTTCTGGACCATGCCAACGTGATTCTGTCTGGGATGCAATGGCTGGAGTGGCTGCTGCTGGAAGGCCGAAAATTTGAATCGCTGGCGATTGTGGAAGGGCGACTGGATGCGATCTTGGTGCGGCTGGTTCGCGGCGGTTTGTGAAGATTGAACTCCCCTCGCTGTCAAGGACGGGTTGGGGCAGGGTTATGCGTTGCGATTGAGTACGTATGCATGCACCATGCGCGCAGTGCTGCGCGAACTTTTCTGCCCGATTTTTTCTCGGTCGGACGCAGTTTATGGTACGCTTCGCGTCCCCAACGACGAGACAAACCCAGTTCCGACGCCTGGGGGTCGATGTTGACTTTACGCCGCAATTCTCCGTAGAATAACATCAAACATACCAACAGGTTGCGAGTAATATCGATGCTGAAAAAACTCTCCGGTCGCTGGGGCGTTGTGCTGGTTGTCTTCGCGTTGTTGAGCGCGGGTTGGCCACTGCATGCCGACGCGCAATTCAAAGGTTTTGGCGGGGGCCGCGCCAAAACGCCCAAGCTCGAAGCAACCGCTCAGATCCTCCCGGCCGCCGCGGGTCAGCCACTGCGGCTGAGCATCACCGTCGACATCCCCGCCACCTGGCATATCTACTCCGTGACTCAGCAGCCGGGCGGACCGCTGCGGACGCAGATCAAGTTTGACTTACCAGAGGGCGTTTCACTGGCTGGCCCACTGGTCGCCGCACCGGCAGCCACCGTAGAGCACTATGAAGACATTTGGCCAAAGTTGCCGGTCGAGGAACACCATGGCCAAGTAACCTGGACCGCTGCTCTTACGCTGGCGCCTAGCGTCGATCTGGCAAAGCTGACGATCGGCGGCAAAGTGCAGGCCCAAATGTGCAGCAGCAGCACGGGGTGCGTTAACGTCGAAGCACCTTTTGAGGCGAGGATCGGAGCGGGCGAACATGCGGCATTGCCCGACGCGCTCGATATTAGAGAGTTCGCCAAAACGCCAATGGACACGGCTCGTGCAAGCGACAAGTATTTGCCGCTTTTGGGCGACAGGAATGTTCCGAAAGATAACAGACCGATCGGTGCGAGCGACCGTTTTCAAGCGGTCCACCTCTCGCTTTCGGGCCAGCTCAGTCCGCAAACAATCCCACCAGGAGGCAAGACGACGCTCACCCTCGTCGCCTCTCCGGCCAAGGGGTGGCACCTCTATGCGCTGGCGGAACGTGAGCCAACCGACAAGTATGAATCCCGCCCTACGCTGATCCTGGCGCAGAATAACGGCGGATTACTGATTGGGCAGCCTCAGCCGGATCGCGGGCCGATTGAAAAGGGACCTGACGAGGGGGACGCGCACGTTGTCCGATATTATTCGGCTCCGGTGCAGTTTAGTTTGCCGATCGAAGTTCCCGCGAAAACAACTCCTGGAACTTACACAGTTGCCGGGCAAATCGCATTCATGACTTGCAGCGGTCAAGCGTGCGATTCTCCCACCGGCGCGTCGTTCTCGGTCGATGTAATCGTTGACCAAAAAGCCGCGGCGGGAGTTGCCGCCGTTCAGTTTGTCAAAACGTCCTACAAGGCGGTCGCTTCGGCAATTGCCGCGCAGCCTGCGCAGGCCGCCGTTGGCCCTGGCGCAACTCCAACGTCCTCTTCCGGTAAGCCGGCGACTACGTTTGTCCTTAGCACTCGCGAAAGCGCGCCGCTGACTGCATATAGTGTTCTGGTACAACTTCTGGCCGCATTTGCCGGCGGTTTAATGTTAAACGTCATGCCGTGTGTGCTGCCAGTAATCGGGCTAAAAATCCTTTCGTTTGTGCAGCAAGGCGGGGAGAGCCGCAGCCGAATCTTTGCCCTCAATTTGTGGTTTTCGCTGGGAATGATGACGGTTTTTATGTCGCTGGCGGCGGCGGCTGTGTTGTTGAAATTAGGTTGGGCAGATCAGTTTGCGCTGCCCCAGTTTCAAATCGTGTTGGCATCGGTGGTGTTTGTCTTTGCCCTGAGCTTGTTTGGCGTGTGGGAGATTCCCATCCCCGGGTTTGTCGGTTCGCGCGCGGCCCATGAATTGACCGAACGCGAGGGACTGGGCGGCGCCTATGCCAAAGGGATTTTGACGACGTTGCTGGCGACTCCTTGCGCGGGCCCATTGATGGGGCCAGCATTGAGTTGGGCGGTCAAGCAGCATTCGACGCCGCTGACGTTGGGAATGTTTGCAATGCTGGGGCTCGGCATGGCACTCCCCTACTTGATCATCGGGTGGCAGCCGTCGCTGATCCGTTTCTTGCCAAAGCCTGGCGCCTGGATGAACACATTTAAGCAATTGATGGGTTTTGTGCTCGTGGGAACAGTGGTATGGATCTTCTCGTTTGTCAAGCCAATCTACTATTTGCCGACTTTGTCGCTGCTGCTTGGGCTGGCGCTCGCGTGCTGGTGGGTTGGACGAACACCGTTGACGGCCGAATTGGGGACCAAGGTCCGGGCCTGGTGCATGGCGATCCTTATCGCTGCCGGGATCGGTGTTGGGGCATTCCAGTTCCTTTCCGGCAGCGGTCGTGTCGTGGGTGGCGGTGGCACAAACGTCGCGGTAGCCGCACCGGACATCGATCATGGCGATGGAATATGGGAATGGTACAGCCCAAATCGCCTGGAGACACTACGCCAACAGGGCAAGACGGTGCTACTAGATTTTACCGGGCCGGGCTGCATCATTTGCAAAAGCAACGAAAAGTTGGCCCTGGGAACCGAAAAGACGCGGCAGTTCATGCGCGACCATGGCATGACGGGCATGGTAGCCGACAAGGGGGAAGACTTTCAGCCAGTGATGCAATTAATGGAACAACTAGGAAATGAAGGTGGCACCGTGCCGTTTTATGCCATCATTCCCGGCGATGGCAGTCCGGTAATTCCGCACTCCGGGCCGATCACCGAATCGGGCCTGCTCGAACTGTTGCGCCAAGCGGGCCCTTCTGCGGACCGCACTAAAGATACCGCTGCCTTAAAGGCTTCGGTTGGACTGTAGGCGGCATTCGGCGCTACTTCTTATAGCCCCGGGCTCCGCCCTGGGGTGAACCGATTTGCCTCTACACACGGTTTGAGTTTTCTGACAGCGCCACCCCCGGGCGGAGCCCGGGGCTATTTTGGGAAAGCCTTCTGCCGGATGGGACCTGCCCCGCTCGCAGGGTCACACCGCACGGCTACGCCTTTGCCAATCGGCATATCTTCGCGCTGCACCTGCGCCAGGCATCCATTCCTGGATCGCCTCTATCCGATTCGCCCACCAGCAATCCGGCACCCCGCGGCGAGATGGCGGAATTTCGCCCAGGATCTGCCATTTGTGGCGATACACGCCGCACAACCGTCACATTCTCCGCCACCGGCCGTTCCAGTCGTACCACGTAGGTAAGAGAATCCGCTTCGTCCGATAGTTGTGGACCCTGCGGCGTTTTCCGGTCGAATCGAAAATACCAGGAAGGGTTGTAACGGACGTGCCGTGCGTCACGAATGATCCGATTCTACGGCCCCGGGGACTGACGACCCGGTGCCGGTTTGTGACTGTGCCATTTACGACTGTGAAATTTACGACTGTGCCGTTTATTACGAGGAGGGCCGGATATGCGCAAAAGTTTAACATTCGGATTGCTGGCGGGCATGTTGGCCTGCACGGGGGCCGGTCGAGCCGTCGCGCAAACGCCTTGGACTCCCAGCATGGAAGAGCAACGCCCGTTCACGACGATGCTCACGGGCTACGAAGAGTCGGCGGGCGCTGCCAGCCTGAGCCCACTCTCCGCCGGGCAAGGCACGGCTGGGCCTGATGCGGCTGGCCCCGTCTCTGCTAGCACCGTTGCTGCCAGTATCGACGCGCAACCCGTCCCTGCATCCCCCGTGCAACCAACCTTCATCCCCGCCAGCCTGGCTCCGCCCGAGGATGCCAAGCCGGAAGCATGCGCTGCGATTCCCGAGCATTGCTGCGACGATGTGGGCGGCTGGCTGTACAACACCCAGGTGTGGTTCGGCGGCGAGGCGTATAAGTCCGCCGGCGATTACCTCGTTCCTCCGGGCGAGGCCAAAGGATTCATGGACAGCGCAGGGGCGGTGACGGGTTTCAACACCGGCTTCGGGCTGGGTGACTCTCGGGTTCGCGCCCAGTTGGGCGCCACCTACGGCGCGTTCGATTTTAAGGGACGCGACACCGAGCCCTCGTCCACGTTTCACGACAGCTCGGTCGAGCAGCAGGTCTTCCTGACTGGCGGGCTCTACAAGCGAAGCGACGTCAAGAACGACGACCGCATTAGTTGGGGCGTGGTGTACGACCAGTTCTTCGGCCACCAGTGGGGCTTGTGGGCGGGCGAAGTTTCCCTGGCTCAGGTGCGCGGCATCCTGGGCTATGCGGTGGACGAATGCAACGAAGTGGGCGTGTGGGGCACTGCCCACCTCGGCCGGGACCTGAGCGTGTTCCTCGTCGGCACCCCGCCGCCGATCCGCGCCATGGATCAGGCCAACATCTACTGGCGGCACAACTATGACTTCGGCGGCTCGACGATGCTCTACATCGGGGCGCTCGACCAGGCCTCGGTGGGAAGCTGGCAGTTGGGCGCGCTCGGCGAGGCTCCGCTGAGCGATCGCCTGTCGCTCTACGCTAACTACACTTACGTGGCCCCCAGCAGCGCGTCGGGCCCCGTCGGAGCGAACGAAGTGCAGTGGGACATCAGCGTCGGCCTGAGCTACACGCTCGGCGCGAAGTCCGTGGCCGACACCGTCTCCGGACAACCCGGCCTGCCGCTGTTGCCGGTGGCCAACAATGGATCGTTCTTGATTACGCAGTAAGTTAAAACGCAGTAAGATAAAACGCAGTAAGATAAAACGCTCAACGGGTTTTATCTTGTACGGCGCAAAAGGGCACAATCAGGCCCGGCAGCGGTTCCCAGTGGGCTGCTGCCGGGCCTTTTTATTTTTTCGTACACGGCGAGAGTCGAAAATAGCCCCGGGCTCCGCCCGGGGGTGAACCGGTTGGCATCCACTTGCGGTTTGAGCTTTCTGGCGGCGCGACCCCCGGGCGGAGACTGGGGCTATAAGGCTGCCGAATTTACGATCAGCAGCCGCTCCCTCCTGCCGCCACTGCATTGCGTTCTGGCCGCCGGAGCATCAGAATGGACAGTTGAGGCTTGGTGGTGTAACCGGGCATAGACTATCGAAACTCCAATGGGAACGCCCGGAGAAGAGTGAAACGAAATGGCTCGTGATATTGATTATGCCGCCATCGCCGTCAAGAAGGCGATTGTGGAAAAGTTTCCCGGCACGCCGCTGGACGAACTCGAAGCGGTGGCGGGGGACAAGACGATGGCCCTGCTCCACGCCGGCCGCAAGGCCGAAGGAACCCGAGACGACCTGCTGGCGGCGGTTCGCTTGGCCACCAGTTACGACAACTTGTGGGAAGTGCTCAAAAGCGAGGGGCGCTGCGTCCGTTGAGGGTGCCTGGGGCAACTCGCCAGATTTTATAAACCAGCGCGGGCGGGGCATTGCCCCACTCCCCGCGTGCGTGCGCTAAATCCCGCCTGCCGCAACTATCGCAGTTGCTTCTTCATCTTGCCGCAGCCAATTCCAATTGGTGGAAATTATCAGTCGCTTCGTACACCCTGGCGAAGGAACTTCAGATGAGCCGTCCACTGTCGCGCCGCGCCGCCCTCCCGACCCCCGCCGCGCGGGCTATGGGCCTGTCCC
>JAIOQB010000087.1 GCA_021413585.1 Planctomycetia bacterium | reverse complement strand
GTCCGTCAAACTCCCCGTAAAAAATCTGCTCCCAGGGGCCGAAGTCGAGTTTGCCGGCGGTGATCGCCACGACCACTTCGCGGCCCATGATTTGGCGCTTGTGGTGGGCGTCGGCGTTGTCTTCGCCGGTGCGGTTGTGCTTGTACCGTTCGGGCGACGGATCGAACGGGGCCAGCGCTTCCAGCCACTTCTTGTAGTCGGCATGCAGGCCCGGCTCATCATCGTTGATGAAGACGGACGCCGTGATATGCATCGCGTTCCCCAAACACATGGCATCACAGACTGCCGTTCTTGGTTTCCGGAGAAACAAACGGCAAGTCATATTGAGGTCACTCATTCTCGGGCGTTGCCTCTCCAGACGGTCTCCAAATCTGTTGCCACTCTGGAAAAGCCGCCGCCCATCTCTCGGCATCCTCCTGAGTCCGAAACCAACATCGTTCGTCGGTCTGGAGCCGCCTAATAACCTCCGGATGATACGCAACCTTCGCGCGAAAGCTCTCGAGCTGTGTAACATTAACGACGCAAGTAATGATTTTTCGACTTTTGCGATGAAGTCCGATGCAAACGACGCCGTCGCAAGTTCCCGCGTAGCAACCCCCTATGTAAACCTTCGTGTCCGTCAAACTCCCCGTAAAAAATCTGCTCCCAGGGGCCGAAGTCGAGTTTGCCGGCGGTGATCGCCACGACCACTTCGCGGCCCATGATTTGGCGCTTGTGGTGGGCGTCGGCGTTGTCTTCGCCGGTGCGGTTGTGCTGGTAGCGCTCGGGCGACGGATCGAACGGGGCCAGCTCTTGCAACCACTTCTTGTAGTCGGCGTGCAAGCCCGGCTCGTCGTCGTTGATGAAGACGCTGGCCGTGATGTGCATTGCGTTGCATAGCATTAATCCCTCCTGGATGCCGCTCTTGGCCACGATTTCCTCGATTCGCGGCGTGATGTTCAAAAAATCCATCCGCGCGGGGATGGTGAACGTCAGGTATTCAGTGCGGGACTTCATGCCACGGTTCTCAGAGTCAGGCCACAAATCAGGTTTGCCACAAGAAACACAAAAAAGGATAAAGAAGTGGCGCGGTGAGGTTACCCAAAAATCGCTGGGGCAGGTCAACGCCTCCTGGGCGAGTCGCCGTCACTCATTCACGCAAAACTTTGTCCCCCACGCCTTTTTGTGGTTTTTGTGTTTCTTGTGGCTAATTGAACTCAACCTCTCGCGGCCGCATTCGATCAGAGCGCCGTCAAGGGGCGATCGACATTGTATCGGGTCGGATTCGTCGCCCGCCAGTCTTTCATCGAACCGGCCGGCCGCGAAAAGGGTCGTACTGTCTGGTCGCGAAAGGGGATTTGAGGGGGTAGAATGGCGGCGTGTTCTGAAACGGCAAGGGCAGCAAGTTGCCCATGGCACCCAAGATTGGCGCAGGCGTACTCCCCATGGCGGCCGAGTGGTTTTACGCCCGAGAGGAAGTCGACATCGGCCCGGTCTCCGGCGGCGAGTTGAAGCGGCTGGCAGCCAGCGGCGCGCTGCTGCCAACTGACGAAGTGTGGCGCGAAGGGTTGGCCGATTGGGTGGAGGCCGGATCGATCAAGGGCCTGTTCGACATCGACAGCACGCCCGCGCAGCCGCCCCCTCCGCTGCCGATTCTGGAACCTGCCACGCCGCCGGCGCCGGGCAGGCCGCCGCTGAAGCAGCGCCCCGCCGGCGCGCCCGGCTCGCTGCCGCCGGTGCTGGCCGAAGTGGTCTCGCCGCCGCCGTTGCCGCCGCCCGGAATGGGTTCCACCTCATCTCGCAACTCGCCGCGTCTCTCGGCGCTTCCGCCCTCTCTCCCCCAGGGGCACGGCTCGTTCGATGAGGTGACCGCGCAAGTCGCCTCGCGGCTCAAGCGCGAAGCCCGTGGGTTGGGCTCGAACCTCAAAGCGGCGGTGCAGCTCACCGCGCGGCAGGCGGAACGGACGACGCTGGCCAACACCGCGCTCCCCAACGCGTTTCACGCCCTGGGCAAGCAGTGCTACGAGTCGGGCAGCCGCCGCGACGAGTGGCCCGAGCTGCATCAGCGCGTCGACGCTTTGGAAGCAGAGATCAAAGCGATTCATGACGAAGCCGCGGCCCAGCCACAGGCAACTGGTTTTGCGGAAAAGACCAAAGTCGCCGCCCGCGCGGCGAAGGATCTCGCCCAGGTGCAATCGCTCAAAAGCCGCGCTAAGCACGCCCTGACGGAGCTGGGCAAGGCCGCGTTTACGCGTCACGCCCAACAGGCCGGTCCGCCGGCGGTGGTCGATCCGATAGTGCAGGCGCAGACGAAGCTGGCGGCGCTCGACGCGCAAATCGCCGAGTTGTCGCAGGCCAAGCCGGGCGTGATCTTCACGCCCAAGCGGCTGGCGATCGGCGGCCTAGCGGCGCTGGGGATGCTGTTGCTGCTGGCGATGGTGCTCGGTCTGAAGCGCTGAACAGCGAGCGTCGGCGCACGGGTGGCTGGGGCTGAACGTAGCGCAGCGAAGTGAAGCCCAAGTTGCATGGCGCTAAGCTCGCGCCAAACAACCTAATCGTCCGATTGGCCGGGGAGCGGCTCGCGGTAGGAGTTCTTGGCGTTCGAGTCGTCTTGCGCGCGGGAGTCTGAGCTACGCCGCTCGGAGCGGTCGGATGATGACTCGCTGCGGGATGCGTCGCTGCCGGACGAATCGTGGGTAGAGGATCGATCGGACGACGCGTCGGCGGAGTCCGGCGAGTCTGATGCCCAGCGCGCTGTGCGGCTGGGCATCGAATCGCTCGGCATGCGGCGCTCGTTGCCCCACCGCTGATTGCGGCTGGGGAGCGCATCGCCCGCCATGCGGCGCTCGTTGCGCTGGCGGTTCTTCGCCGTGGCGTCGGGTTCGTCCGCGGCAACTCGATGATCATCCGCGCGCTCGTCGTCCGCCCGTTGGTTGTCGCGGGGGGCTGCTTCGTCGCGATCGGCCGCTGGATGGTCGACGGCGTTGTCGTCAGCGTTGTCGCGCGGCTGCGCTCGGCGGTGCTGGCGTTGCCATGCGCGCGGGCGATGGCCGCCGTCGCCGAAATCCATGTCCTCCAAGCCGCAGCCGGCGAGCGGGATCAGCAGCAGCGCAGCGGCCAGGGCCCGCGGCCATTTCGACGTTGTCATGTGAGTGCCCCTTAAGATCGAGTGCCGAGTGCAAGGACGTCAGCATACCAGGGGGCGGCTGGGCCGACAAGAAAAAACTACCGCGTGCCAGGTTGCATGGCTCTTAGGCGGTGTCAAACTGTTTTGCGATGTCGTATTTACCGGCGGGGCGACGCGCGTAACTCAAGCCTATGGTCTCAAGCCTCCAGCCTACATCGCCGGCAGCGCCAGGTCGCTGGGCTTCACGCCGTGGCGGTGGCCGCCGAACTTGAAGGGGCTGGGTTGGTATTTGCCCACCAGTTCGACGTTGGCCTTTTCGGTGATCTTGTCTTCCAGGCCGACACACCAGTAGCAGGCGTTGACCAGCAGGCGGCGGACGCCTTCGCTCGATAGATCCTGGGCGGCGCCCATGGTTGTCTCGAACACGCGGCCTCGCTTGGCGCCGGGTGCTTCGTAGGTGCGCGTCCAGGCGACCGGCATCATCGGATCGTTTTGCTTGCCGACGACCGCCGGGTCGCCGGGCTTCATGCCGGTGAGGACTTCGCCCAGCACCAGCGGCTTGGCATCGCCCCCCAATGGCAACCGCACTTCATAAACATCGGTCGGTCCCCAGATGTCGGCGCCGTGGATTCCGCGCAGAATAGGCGACTCAACCGCGGCGGGAGGAATCACGCCGCGTGTGCTTTGGCTGCCATGGTGGCCGTGGTGATTGATCCACGTTTCGCCGAGGATGCGGCGGCCAAAACCTCCCTCCCAGCCGGGCTCTTTGCCGTTCCAACTGTAGCGGGCGAACTTGCGGCCGGCGGGAATGGCGAAAGCGTGCGAGGCAGTGCGCAGGCCGATCACCGGCCGGCCCGATTCGATGTAGTCGGCCACATGCTGCATCTGGTCGTCCGGCAGGTTGCGAAAGCGGGTGGCAATCACCATCAGATCCGCATGATCGAGTGCTTCGAGGCCCGGAATGTTCGTCGTCACCAGCGGGTCGATCGTGCCATCCTTGCCGATCGCGAACAGCACGGTGCAGCGGAAGCCGTGGCGCGTGGCCAGGATGCGGGCCAACTGCGGCAGGGCCTCTTCGCTGCGGTACTCTTCGTCTCCCGAGATCAGCACGATGTGCTTTCCCTTGCCGGCGCCGTCACCGGTGCCCTCGTAGACCACCCACGGCTGGGCGTTGCCGGCGGCGTCGCTGGCCGGTTCGGCGGCCATCAGCGGCGCGGCGGCGGAGAGCGAGGCAAGTAGAGTCAGAAGAGTTGGCAGCGTGTGGCGCGATGAGGTCATGGGGTGCGCTCGGAGTGGTGCGGTGAGGCAGGTTGCGGTGAAAAGGCTCGCGCCGCTCGGGGAGCGGCGGCTAACTACGGCTTGCGGTTGCTAACTTTGTCGGCGGTGGGGAAATCGGCCGGGATCGGGATCGTCACTTTGCCGGTGGCGGCCCACTCGGTGCCGCGTTGCAGGGCGGTGGTGAAGCCCGCGCATTTCATGGAGTAATCGGCGTGCCCCATCGGCGTGTGGAAGACGCGCCCCTTGCCGTAGTCGAGCACCATCAGCATTGGCTCGTCCACGTCGCGGCCGTTGAGCTTCTTGGGAGCGTAGGCGGTGGCGAGCACCTTCATGTTGTGCGCCGGCCCGCGGAGGTGCGTGTACAACTCGTCCTGGCCGTGCATCCAGGTGATCGGCATGTCCTTGGTGATCGGGTGGGCCGGATCGCGCACGACGATTTGAAACGGATGTTGCGGGCCATGCGAGCCGCCGCCGCCGCGGGATTTGTCCTCAACCTGCTTGCCGTCTTTGTAATAGACGTAAGGCCCACTCTTCTCATTGCGGCCTCCCCAGCCACCCAGCCCGGTCATCTCGTTGTACTCCGGCCAGTCGGGGAACGAGTTGTCGGCGGCATGCACCACGACGAAGCCGCCTCCGCCATGCACGTAGTCCACCAGCGACTGGCGAGTCTGCGGAGACCAACTGCCGCCGTTGTAGTTCGACAGCACGGCGTCGTAGTTGGAAAACTTCGGCTGGAAAGAACTGAGGTCGCCGCCGGACGGCGCCGTGGAAACGTCGACCTGAAACCGCCCGCACGACTCCAGGGCATGCTTCATCACCGGGGTGGTCTTGCGCCAATCGTGATTGTTTTGCCCGTCAACGATCAGCACCTTAAGCTTGGGCGATTCCGCCGCGAGCTTAGGCGCTTCCGCGGGCTTGGGCTCATCGGCAACACCCAGGTTAGCCAACGCACACAAAAGCAATGCCAACGGCGCAGCAATCCAGCGACAACGCATCGGAAAAACTCCTTGACGACTGGGCGGGAGGAAGAATGGGGCAGGGTTCGTTTGGCCGCAGGGGTGATTGTAACCAGGGCCGGCGGGGATTTGCCAGTGTTGCGGGGAGAAGAAATCCCAATGATCAAGCACCAGTGACCAATGAAGGGGCTACGCACGTCTTATTGGTCATTGGAATTTGGTCATTGGTCATTCCCCTTCCCTACTCTTCTTCCCCCCGGTCCGCCGGCAGCTCGCCCGTTTTGACGAACTTGTGGAAGCTCTGCTGCACCGCTTCCAGCGCAAACGGCTTGGGAAGTTTGCGATTGTCCTGCGCCAGAATCCGCCGGTACTTGGTGATGATCTGGTGCAATTCCATGACCATCGTCTTCTCTTGCAGCAGTGGCGGATAAGCTTCGGTCACG
This sequence comes from Planctomycetia bacterium, assembly GCA_021413585.1. Taxonomy (GTDB): domain Bacteria; phylum Planctomycetota; class Planctomycetia; order Pirellulales; family UBA7805; genus JAIOPX01. The sequence continues at coordinate 33,904 of JAIOQB010000087.1, read as the reverse complement.
TGCTTCCAGGCTTCGATCCCCTCGTTGTAGCGCTTCAGGGCCAAGTTCAAATCGGACGCCGCGAACGCCTTGTTGCCTTCGTAGATCGCCTTGCGGGCAGCCATCGTTTCCGGCAGCCGTTCCACGTCGCAGCGGATCCGCCAGTAGTCATAGTTGACGATGTCTCGGTACTTGGCGATCAGGTCGAGCCGCGCCTGGGCGGTAATCAGCCGGTCGGCCAGCCGCAGCGCCTCGTCGCGGTGGGCGGGCTTCATCGCCATGGCCACGTCGCGCGGACTGATGCGCATCTTGGAGTTGGCCATTTCCGCCAGGTTGACTTGCTTTTGATCCCGCTTGGTGGGATCCATGTCCAGGGCCGCCCGTTCCTGATCGGTCAGCGTAGCGCGGCGGGCGGCAATCAACTTGTCGCGCAGCCCCGGCTCGTCGGATGCCAGTCGATCCAATTCGACGAGCAGCGCCAGCGTCTGCTGCCGCTGCGAGTTGAACTCCTCCAGGTGGATGGGCGTGCCTTGCGACGTGACCAGGCGCCGCAGCCCCAGGTTTTGCCATTCGCGCCCCGCCTGCGCCCATTCGCCTAAAGCCGCGTCGCCAAAGTGGCCGTCGTCCTCCAGCGATTTTGCAAATTGGATTTGCATGTGCGGGGCGTCGGAGTGAACCACGGCCGAGTTGAGCGACATGTACGAGGCGATCTTTTCGTCCAACAGGCGGTCGCACCATTGATACCACCACTTGGCCACTTGCCAGTTGTCGCGCAAATGGCGCGGGCGGCCTTGGAAACGCGTGAGGGCCATTCGGTCGGTGCCGTGGAAGTCCTCATCCTGCCGGTACATGGGGCGAAACAGGTCCGCCTCGTCCGATTTGCCGATTTTAAACGCGGTGAACAATGCCATGTCGCGCACCAGGTGTGGGCTGTGGTCGTTGTAGCGAATGCCCCGCTCCAGCAGCTTGAGGCCTTTGATCACGTGGTGATACCGATCGTGATAATCGTCGAACTCGCACGAGATGTTGTAGGCCACGTTGTGGGACTGGAACTGCCACACCTTGACGCAGTGCGGCTGCAGGTTGGTGATCTGCTGCAGCGAGGCGTCGAACGTCGTCCAGTCTTCGCGCTCCTTGGCGTCGATGGCCGTGGTCCACAAGCGGTTCTCCGCGACGCCTTGCAGGCCGAACGAGCAAAGCTTCATCGTGGCGCTGGTCGGGTCGACCTCTCCCAGGTTCGTCTGGCTGAGATTATGCTGTTTACGAATCTGGGCCAGAATCCCCCCTTCGACCTCGCTCCATTTATCGCCATCCTTGCGCATTGTCGCGGGCAGGCTGAGCATGTACAGCGGCAGCAGCAGCACGCCGATCAGGCTGAAGTAAATGATTTTTCGCTGAAAGGATTGTTGGTTGTTCATGCCGCCATCTCGCGATGCCTGAAGATGAAATAGCCGCCGATGAACGCCGCCAGCGCGAAGGCCAGCGTCACCGCCGCGTGCTGGCCCACCCTGGCCCCCTGGATATTGTATCCATTGGCCAGATAGTCGGTGTCGCTGAACCGGCGGAAGTCGGGCAATACGTGCAGCAGATACTGCATGACGTGCATCAAACCCTTATCGAGGAACTGCATGGTGCGGATCGCCCAATTCATTTCCAGGTCGATCATCAGGTTGCGCTGCGTGATCAGGCGATAGAAAGCCTCGAGCGGCCCGCCTCCCCAGACGCGGTCGAGCACGTCGACTTGATCCAGCTCCAGCCGCAGGGCCGTTTTCAAGCGAGCTTCGTCGTAGACTCTGAATCCGTCGACATTATCCTTGCGCAAATCGTGGGCTTTGGCGAAGGTCTGATCGGGAGTCAGATACAAGCCGCGTTGCGCGGCGCCCTGGCGGACCAGTTCGATGACTTTCAGCTCCTCGCGATAGATCACGCTGTTGGCCAGATTGGCGATGAAGCTGCACGAGAAGCCCATCAGGATCGTCGTCACAGTCAGCAGCACCGCCACCGGCCCGCTGAGGAACGAGCTGAACAACACCGCCAACGAGGTGACCAACACGATCTGCAGCCAGATTTCAAAGAACGCCTTGACGAAGTTCATCGTGTACGAGGCGTCGGCCCCGCGCACGTAGAGGTCGGCCCGCGCCATGCCAAAGTACTGCGCCGGCTCGACGCAGCGCACCCACACTTCGACGCGGCCGTCCGGAGTGACCAAAGAAGGAAGGTTGGGTTGGGAAGCATCACCGAACAGAGCCAATGGCTTGCCGTGCGAGTCGGTCAATTGCTGCGGGATTTGAATCCGATCCAGCGTGAACTCCTTGGCCGTGAAGATGATCTCGCGGCTGCGAATCGTCGGCTTCGCCGGATTGACCACGGTCAGGCTGCCGGTGATTCCTTGATCGACGCGCCCCCGCTGCCCGCGATAGACGCGAATGCTGGCGTCCAGCGGCAAGCCTTGTGGGTATTGATCTGCTTTCAGGTCGTCGAACGTCCAGACGGCGGCGGCCAGCGTGTTCCCTTCGATGTAGCTGCGATAGCCAAACAGCTTGCCGACGCTGATTCCTTTTTGCCGGATTTTCCAGGTGCTGGGATCCTTGGGATCTCCCTGGCGATCGCGAAACCTCAGCAGGCCGTAAATCGGGACGCGGGCCACCAGCATCCCTTCGGCCGGGCCGATGTCCGCTTGTAATTTGCCGTCCACCCAACGCACGACCACGCGGTGGCGGTGCCCTTTTTCTATGTCGGTGAAGACTTCGGTCGCTTCTCGCGTCACCTTGGCTTCGTGCGACGCGCCGCCGCGGCTGAGCGTCAGTTGGATGTTCGAGCCGGGGGCGCCGGCGAGTTGCTCTTCCGCCGTGTCGAGGCCGATAACCGTGGCGCCGTTGATCGCCGTGAGAATGTCCCCCGGTTTCACGTCGGCCGCGCGGGCGGCGGCGGTTACCTGCTGCACGGTCAGGTGGCCGGCGGCGTCTTCGGAGAGTTCAATCCCTGGCGCAAAGGAGTTGGCGGGCACGGTGAAATGGTGCTGATGCCCATAGGGGAGCTTGGTTTTGCCATCGTAGCGGACTACCTGACGGTTCTGCTTTACCGGCACGATATCGTCAACAACAACGACATGCCGATGGGCGAGTGCTCGACTGACGAACACGTAGCTGGCCCCCGCCATGATGACCAATAGCACCGTGCAGGCGGCGGTGAAGCCGACGATGCGTCCCAGGATGATTTCGCTGGAGCGGACCGGCTTGGTAACGATCGTGTAGATGGTGCGATTCTTGATGTCGGCCGGCAGGCTCAGCGAGCTGAGGTACAGCGCCATCACCAGCATCAGCAGCGTCGTCCAGTTGAGCACGTTGCCCAAGTAGAGCCGGGCCGGATCGTCACTGCTGGGGTCGAGAAACCAGCCGGCGAACATCAAGATCACCAGGAACACCACCAGGCCGACCCAGATCTGCCGGCGGAAGGCCTCGCGGAACGCCAGCCACGACAGGGCCAGGATGCGCCGTGGCGACATCCGCACGAAGTCGACGATTCCCCCTCCCAACCCACGCACGATGCTGGAAAACGCCCGCCCTGGCCCGTAGCGGAACGCGGCCACGAGGAACGCCACCATCGTCGCCAGGCCGAACAGCACCAGTGCCGTGAACAGGAATGTGGTCAGCGCCGATTGGCCGTCGCCGGAATCGCTCAGCAGCCAGCTAAGAAAAGGTGGGACTTGAGTCTCTACAACCATCAGGATCAACCGTTCGCCCGGCGCTTTTGCCGGCAAGATAGGCGGCGTGCCTATCCAAAATGCTCCCTCGCCCTGAACTTCTCGCGGAGAAGAAATAGAGGCGAGCGGATAGGCGCTGATTCGTTTATTCTTTAATCACACGTTTGCCGGGCCGAGCCTGGCTTTCGTTGACGATCGTCAGGAACAACTCTTCCAACGTCATCGTGGGATTGTCCCACGACACCATTTCGCCGCCATGCTTGGCCAGCACCGCCCGGACTTCCGCCTGGGCCGCGGGGGACATGCCGCGCATTTGAACTTGGGTCACGTCGCGCACCTTCAACAGGCTGTCGACGCGGCCGAGTTCCTTCAATTCGCCTTGATAAAGGATCGCGATCCGATCGCACACGTCCTGCACGTCGGCCAACTGATGGCTGCAAACCACGATCGTTTTGCCCTGGGCCTTGAGCTTGAGGATCAAGTCCTTCATCTCGCGGGTGCCGATCGGATCGAGCCCGCTGGTGGGCTCATCGAGCAGCAACAGATCAGGATCGTTGATCAGAGCCTGCGCCAGGCCGATGCGGCGCGTCATCCCTTTGGAGTATTCTTTGAGCGGCCGACGCTGGGCCCAGCCCAGGCCGACCATCTCGATCAATTCTTTTGACCGCCGCCGCCGCTCTTCGGCCGAGATATTGAACAGCCGGCCGTAGAAGTCGAGGGTGTCGACGGCGTTGAGGAATTTGTACAGATACGACTCTTCCGGCAGATAGCCGATCCGCTCGTTCTTCGTCACCTCGGTGGCGCTGCGGCCGAACACCAGGGCTTCGCCGCTGGTCGGGAAGAGCAGCCCCAGGATGATCTTCAGCGTGGTGGTTTTGCCCGAACCGTTGGGGCCCAGCAGCCCGAAGATTTCCCCCTGCCGCACTTCCAGGTCGAGCGCCTTGAGTGCCCGCACCTTCTGCCGGCCCCAGAAATCGCGATACACCTTGGAAAGATTGCGGGTTTCAATGACCACCTCCGGCTCGGCTGAAGCGGCACGGGCATGGTGGGGAGCGGCTGCTGATTGTGCCATTACTGACTTCTCGCCGTAAGTTGAAAGCTTACCAGTGTATTAAAAGCCAGTCTGTGGAAACCCGCAGGCTAGGCGAGTCGCCCGACTCAGTGTACGGGGCTTGTTGATACGAGGTTCGCACGCGGCTTCGGGAATTGGCTGAATGCCTGTTGAGACAAGCTCAGTCCGAGGCAGCAGCGAAGCGTTTTACTATAAGGAGCCGTGCGGGGGGACCACAAGGATTGGTATAGGAGGTTGGGGGCGATTTCGGCCCATGCGGAAATTCACCTCGCTTAATGCAGGTGTTTACCCAATACTTTCGATTCCCGGGCCACAGGCAATCTCGCGAAAAAATATCCCTCTGAGCCCTGTTGACGCCCAGTCAACCCTGGCTAAAATGGCACTCTTTGATACTGAGTCTCAGTAGCACTGGCTTTGCTGTGGCCGATTCCCCAACGATAGGCAGTCGCCAGCCGCCAATCCACGTAGGAGAGTTCCATGTCTCGGCCGTTCGTTCCCACCTTTCCATCTCCCGCCTCAAGATTCATCTCGAAAAAACCCCGCGTCCGTGGGGGATTCACGCTGGTTGAATTGCTGGTTGTCGTCGCGATCATTGGCGCGTTGATCGCCATGCTGTTGCCCGCCCTGCAGGCGGCTCGAGAGTCGGCCCGCCGCTCTTCGTGCCTCAGCAACCTGCGGCAGATCGCGCTGGCTATGAATATCTTTGAAAATGGCAACGGCGCTTTTCCCAGGCAGCGTTATGGCGCTGGCAGTTGGTCCGTGCTCGCCCAGATCACCCCCTACCTCGAGCAAGGGCACGTTTACAACAAAATCGACTTCAGCCAAAGCTATTCCACCACGCTGCTCAACGGCAAATTGCTCGCCACCACTTCCATTCCAACCTTCCATTGTCCGTCGGAAGTGCGCACGGAATTGAAGACCGATGCGACGGGAGCCGCGACCAACTGCCCTCCTAACTACGGAGTCAACTGCGGCACCTGGATGGTCTGGGATCCCGTTGGAGGGGACGGAAACGGCGTGGGAGGAGATGGCGTCTTCTCGCCCGGCCCCGGGATTCGCGTGCAGCAGATCAAGGACGGCATGACCCAGACCCTGCTGGCGGCTGAAGTGCGGACGTTTACCGCCCGCTACACCGGCACCGGCGATCCCAGCCCGACCACCATACCCAAGACCCCCGCCGATTTTTGCACCGTCGCCGGCAGTGCGACATTCAAAGTCGATGGCGGCCACGTCGAATGGACCGACGGCAAGGTTTTTGAAACCGGCTTCACCACCGTCTTCGCTCCAAATACCAACATCCCTTGCGCGGCCGCCCCGGTCGTGGATTACATCAGTTGGACCGAGGGGAAAACACCCAATCCCACCAATGCCAAGACCTACGCGGCCATCACCGCCCGCAGCTTCCACGCGGGCATGGTGCAGGTGGTGATGATGGATGCCTCTGCCCGGCAGATTTCCAACGACATCGATATTTCCGTCTGGCGGGCGATGTCCACGCGAGCGGGCGGGGATTCGATCAATCCGTAACGATTCCCTTCTCCCATTGGGAGAGGGCTGGGGTGAGGAACATCGCGCGAATCACCCCCGGGCGGAGCCCGGGGCTATGTGTGGCACTTCTTACCTCCTCCCGCCAGTCTTCATTTCCCGCCCCGCTGCGTCTAAAATAAGCCCGCGCCAGGCTATCGCAGGCCCAACCTCGGGTCACGGCTTGCGCCGTGTCGTCGGATGTTCTTCCGGTGACAGTCGAACCTGGGCCTCATCGCCGGCGGTTTCGCATGTCCCAAGCGGCGGTCGAACTGGATTACGCCCAGGCGGTGGCCTACTTGGTGGGGCGCATCGATTACGAGCGGATGCTCTCCGTTCCGTACGAGATCCGCGAGTACAAGCTCGACCGGATGCGCGACCTGCTCGCCCGACTCGGCAATCCCCAGGACCGGCTCTCCATCATTCATGTGGCGGGAACGAAGGGAAAAGGTTCCACGTCGGCCATGATCGCCGGCATATTGTCCGCCGCCGGGCAGCGGACCGGGCTGTTCACGTCGCCGCATCTCGACGCCGTCGAAGAACGCCTGGCGATCGACGGAGTCCCCTGCCCTGCGGTCCGGCTGGCGGAACTGGTGCGTCAACTCCGCCCCACGGTTGACGCCATGGACGCCGAGGCGGCGCAACAGATCAACGAAACCGGCCCCACGTATTTCGAACTGACCACCGCCCTGGCCTGGATGCATTTTGTTTCCGCGGGCGTGGACGCGGCGGTGCTGGAAGTGGGCATGGGGGGGCGACTCGACTCAACCAACGTCTGCCAGCCGCGGCTGACGGTGATCACCAGCATCAGCTACGACCACACGCGGCAACTGGGTGAAACGCTGGCTGAAATCGCCGGCGAAAAAGCGGGCATCGTCAAGCCGGGCGTGCCGCTGCTCAGCGGCGTGTGCGATGACGAGCCACGACAAGTGATTGCCGCCGTGGCCCGTTCGTGCGGTGCACCTCTGATTCAGCTTGGCACGGACTTCGAGTTTGAATATCACGCACGTTCCAACGGCAGTCACGGTGCGACTAGCGCCACGCTGGACTTCAAGCATCGGCGGCCAGCCTTTAAGCAACCCGATTCTTTAGCGCCATGGAGTCTGCCAGACGTTGAATTGGCCATGCCCGGCCGGCACCAGGCGGCCAATGCGGCGGTGGCTCTGGCGGCGATCGACCAGTTGCGGGCCGGCGGCTGGGCCATCTCCGACGAAGCAGTGCGCCGGGGCCTCGCGACCACGCGCTGTCGAGGGCGGATCGAAATTGTCTCGCGGCGGCCGACAGTGGTGGTGGATGTTGCCCACAATGTGGCGTCGATCGACGCGCTGCTCTCGGTGCTGGACGAAAGCTTCCCCCCGGGTCGGCGGCGGCTGATCTTCGCCACCAGCCGCGACAAGGACGTCCGCGGCATGCTGGTCCGGCTGCTGCCGGCGTTCGACGACGTGATCCTGACGCGCTACGCCAACAATGCGCGCGGCATGACCGCCGAGGAAGTGGCCGAGATCGCGCAGGACATCATTGGCCAGGATACTGGCGCCATTCGATTTCGCCTCGCCGCCGATTCAACCGCCGCATGGGAAGCGATGGCGCACAGCGCCGAGGCCGATGACCTGATCGTCGCTACCGGCTCATTCTTCCTAGCCGCCGAAATACGCAGACTGGCGATCGCGTAGCGGCAACCAGAGTACACCTCGCGCTCCGGGTGAAGATTCGCATCGCGCTGCTGCGTGATGAGTAGTCTGATTTCGCCCCACGATCTCTCATTTGCCGCGCATCAAATCGCATGGCGCACTTGCAGTTCTTTTTTTGTGTCTTTTGTGCGGTTTCGTGGCCAAGAAAACTGCCTGTGACTCTGTTTGGCCACGAAACCGCACAAAAAGCACAAGAAAGGAAAGGCTTGACGACGACTCTCGGTGCGCAAAAAAAGCCCCGCCGGGTTGGAGCCTGCCCGGCGGGGCGGAGTGGTCGTCGCGGTATTGCGGTACACGCGACGCGGTTTGGAGCCAGGAGTCTGGATCGAGCAGCGACGAGTTAATGCGTTTCGGAAAAATTATCTCTTGTTCTTGTCTATTGTTCGCCATGTTAGCCGCCGCTGTCCCAGCGGCGCGAGCTTCAGCCAAGGTGCGGGTCTGGCCGGCGCGCCCCTCGGAGAGGGGCGGCTAACATTGCCATCACGTTTAGCGGCGGTCTTGCAGCAGCGGCCAATCCTGGTCGCTGGGGGTCTCGAACTCGATCGGGGACGAAATGGCGGGCGGCGGGGCTTCGCCGAACTCGGCGCCCAGCGCCACATGTTGGCGGCCTTCGGCAAATCCGCGGCGGCCGCGCATTTGTTCGGCCATGGTGCGGTGCTGCTCGGCACGTTCCTCGCGGACTTCGTCTTGCAGCTTGCGGATCAGGCCGGCGATGTACGGATCGGCCCAGGGCAACAGCTCGCGAGCCGGAGCCCGCAGGCGGTGTTCGATCATTTCGTTTCCGGCGGGGATTTCCACAACGATGCAGCGGATGCGTGACGCGACCATGTTCGTGTGCCTCATGCGTTGAATTATGGGAAGCAGCGCTCTTGTTGAACCGAGTCGAACTTCTGCTGGCCGCTCGACCTGATTCAGGGGGCTTTTTGGTGCGGCTCTGCCACACATCTTGCCACCCGGGCGGTGCCGCGGTTGGGATCGAACGTCCCATCGATCGCGACACTGAGTAAAGGATCAATGCACGTCCCGGGCCAATCGCGCAAAAAACCTTTGATGCGTCGGCCCGCAACGGCGCCATGATGCGGCGGGCCAAGCACTTAGCGTGTGCCGCGGATACTTGGAGGCCGCTCTTGCGAGGCAGTGCGGCGGCAGCGATAGCGTGGCACTATTTTCAATTCGACTTGCAATCGCGCCACAGCCGGCACAGAAGGGAGGAAAACCACGAAACTTTAGCCGATTAAGTGAAGTTTGCCGGGGCGGAGTTATTGGCGCAAATTGCCCGCGGTTTAGGCAAAGTCGCCGTTGATTTTTCGTCGTGATAGGTCACAGAAGCAGTATGGGCGCATACACCCAAGACTTGGCAATCTTACTTACTTCTTTGCGGCCTTCGCGATCTTCTGTTCCAAATTTTTGAACAGTAGGGCGCAAAGAGCGCGAAGGAAGGGAATGAAAAAGGTGTGAAAGACGGATGTGAAGGTTTTCAGTTTTGTGTGTTGGCTTCGCCGGTATCGCCAGCGGCTTGGTCGCGAGGCGGGACGGCCAAGTCGGGGAGTGACACCTGTTCCAAAAACTTTCCGCCGCCGTCATACCACCGTTCGCGGGTGAAGCGGCACCAGGTCAGGTCCATCAGCACGGCCAGCGAAGCGGACGAGTCGCTGGTTGAAATTTCCGCCAGCACGCGGCGGTACGGCAGCGGGGCAGGGTAGTAGAAGCCCAGGCCGTGCTCGGAGATGTGCTTGCCGACCACGACCACCGTTGGTCCGAGCGGCGCCTGGCCGTCGCGCCCCACGGGCGTGAGCCGAATCAGGTACGGAAACGGAAACCGGGCCTCGCGGCGCCGTTCGGGATTTCGCCCTTGCGGATAGAGCTTGAGGATCAACGCCTGGATCCGCTGCCGCAGCGTCGGCGGCGGGGTGAGCGGCGGCAGCGTGACCGGCGCGGCTTCGAGAATCACGCTCGTCGGCAACGTGGGTCCGGCGGGAATTGTGACGTTGACCTGCGATGCGGCACTGGTGGGAAGCGTGGGGCTGACAGACATAGGAGGCGAGATTCCATGCGTTAACGGTGAGTGCGAAGGCGGTGATGTGGACATAGGGTGCCGTCTCGTGGTCCACTCTCGCGCAGCAGCCGCTCAATCGGCCGGCAGCGCGCGCAGTGGCCGCAGTCGTATCAGCGCAGGATTCGCCCCGGCCGACGTGGGATTCAAAGTTTCAAATCAGCGTTGGTGATTTACGGCGAGGCGCAAAGCGGCGGCCGGTTCAATCAAATTGAACGGCACCGGTTTCGCATCGATCGCGCAGCGTCGAATGTGCAGGTTGGAATATGTCTGTTGGCCGTTATGGCCCCGATTGGCCGTCATGGCCGGGGATGAGACCGCGGAGTTTGCTCGCGGTTGGGGTCGCCGGCAGTCACCCCACGCAAGCGGGGCGAAGTGCCGACGGCCACAACAGGTATCTACGTCAGAAATCGGGCCGGGTCAAGAAATTGGCGATCAAAACGGTGGGGCCAGGTCCGGCTGACCGCAAGTTGCTGGGCCAGGAGGGGGGACCTACCATTGGAGTGAAGGACGCTAAATCCCAATGTCCAAATCCCAATGACCAATGGATGAGCTGCGCACGTCGTATTGGTCATTGGGATTTGGTCATTGGTCATTAGAACCCCGTACCGGCCCCCTAGCACGCTCAATCGAATCAGCACGGCCGGCCGATGACCATACCCTCTGCTGATCTCACGACCGACCCTCCCCAGCACGGCGTTTTGATGCGGCTCCGCCACGTGAATCGCACGTTCCAGATGGGCGAAGTCGCCGTCGTCGCGTTGGCCGACTTCACGCTCGATGTCTACCGTGGCGAATTGCTGGTGCTGCTCGGGCCTAGCGGCTCCGGCAAGACAACGATCCTCAACATCATGGGTGGCCTCGATCACCCTACCAGCGGCGAAGTGTGGTATGGCGACGAAGACCTGGCGAAGGCCACGCCCAAACAGCTGACCCGCTATCGCCGCGAGAGCGTCGGCTTTGTCTTTCAGTTCTATAACCTGGTGCCCACGCTCACGGCGCGTGAGAACGTGATGGTGGCCACCGAGCTGTCGCGCGAGCCGATTTCCGTCGAGGAATCGCTCGGGCTGGTGGGCTTGGGCGAACGGCTCGACCATTTTCCGGCCCAGCTTTCCGGCGGCGAGCAGCAGCGCGTGGCGATCGCCCGCGCGCTGGCCAAAAACCCTGAGCTGCTGCTGTGCGACGAGCCGACCGGCGCATTGGACTTCGAGACCGGCAAGCGCGCCCTGCGGCTGCTGGTGGACGTGACGCGCAAGCTGGGCAAGACGGTGCTCGTGATCACGCACAACACGGCCATCGCCGAAGTGGCGGATCGCGTGGTTCATCTGCGCTCGGGAAATATGGTGTCGCTGGAGGTCAACGCCACGCCCAAGCCACCCGAGGAGATCCTCTGGTGAGCGTGCTAGACCGCAAACTGCTGCGCGAGGTGCGCGGGTCGCGCTGGCTGCTGCTGGCGATCATCTCGATCGTCGGCGTCGGCGTGATGATGTTCGTCTACATGCGCTCGGCCTACTTCAATCTCAGCCGTGCCCGCGATCAGTATTACGTCCAGGGGCGGATGGCCGATTTCTGGATCGACGTCAAGAAAGTGCCGGTGTCGGATCTCAAGGCCGTGGCCGAATTGCCGGGCGTGAGCGAAATCCGCTCCCGCATTCAATTCATGGCCACGGTGGACCTGGAGGACGTGGCCGAGCCGCTCAATGGACTGGTGCTGTCGCTCCCCGATCGGCAGCAGCCGGTGATCAACGACATCGTGCTGCGGCAGGGAGGTTATTTTTCCGATCGGCGGGCGGAAGAAGTGATTGTCAACGACACGTTCGCGCGCAAGCACCACATCCATCCAGGCGATTGGATCAACCTGGTGCTCAACAACCGGCGGCAGGAATTGTACGTCGTCGGCACGGCGATTAGTTGCGAGTATGTATACCTGGTTTCGGCCGGCGTGTTTGTGCCCGACCCGGAACATTTTGGCGTCTTCTATCTTAAGCACTCGTACGCGGAAGAGGTCTTTGACATGAGCGGGGCGGCCAGCCAGATCGTGGGCATCCTGGCGCCCGAAGTGCGCGAGCATCCGCAGGCGCTGCTCGATCAGGCCGAGCGGGTGCTGGAGCCGTACGGCGTGCTGAACAAGTTCGCCCGGCGCGACCAGCCGTCGAACCGCTTCCTCAGCGACGAGATCCACGGCATCGGCACGTTTGCCACGATCTTGCCGATCATGTTTCTGGCCGTGGCGGCGCTGGTGCTCAATGTGTTCATCTCGCGGCTGGTCGAGCAGCAGCGGACGGTGATCGGCACGCTCAAGGCGATCGGCTATGGGGATCGGGCCTTGCTGACGCACTATCTGAAATACGGCCTGGCGGTTGGGCTGTGCGGCGGACTGGCGGGCTGGCTCGGCGGCTACCTGATGGCCAATTGGGTCACCAGCATGTACAAGAATTTCTTCGAGTTCCCGGATCTGAACAACATTGTTTACCCGGGCACGTACATCGCGGCGCTGGGGATCAGCCTGCTGTGTGCCTTGATCGGCTCGCTGCGCGGGGCGCGGCTGGCGATTCGCTTGCAGCCGGCCGAGGCGATGCGTGCCCGTCCGCCGGGCGTGGCGGGGGCAGTGTTTCTGGAGCGGATCGGCTGGTTCTGGCGGCGGCTGAGCTTTGGGTGGCGGATGGTGTTGCGGCTGGTGATTCGCAATCGGTTGCGCACGGCCGTGGGCATTTTCGCAGCGGCGATGGGGGCCGGGCTGCTGGTGTGTGCATTCATGCTCTCCTCGGCGATGCAGTTTCTGATGCACTTTCAATACGACCTGGTCAATCGGGCCGATGTGGACCTGTCGCTGCGCGACGATCATTCCGGCCTGGCGCTGGCCGAAGCCCGCCAATTGCCTGCGGTGGACGCGGCCGAGCCGCTGCTGGCGGTGGGCGGCACATTTTGGCATGGTCCGTATCAGCGGAAGGGAGCTATCACCGGGCTTTCGCAAAACGCAAAGCTGACGATCCCGCGCGACACGGCGGGCGATCCGCTGAGCGTGCCGCCGCTGGGATTGATGATCAGCCACAAGCTGGCCGACCTGCTGCACGCGCAGGTAGGAGACACGATCACGTTCCGCCCCAGCCGCGGCTTGCAGCAATGGCTCGAAGTGCCGGTGACCAAGATCGCCGACGAATACATTGGCTTGTCGACGTACGCCGACATCGATTATCTGAGCCATCTGCTGGGTGAAGAATTCGCCGTCAGCGGCGTGCAACTCAAGACCAATCCGAAGCCAACAGAACAAGCGGCGCTTAATGCGGAACTCAAGCGGCTGCCGGCGGTGCAGGCGGTCAATCGCCGCGAGGACGTGATCCACAACCTCAAGGCGAACTACATCGACGTGCAGAAGATATTCATCACGATCCTGGTGCTGTTTGCCGGCGTGATCTTCTTTGGCAGTATCTTGAACGCCGCGCTGATCGGCCTGGCCGAGCGCCGCCGCGAGGCGGCCACGCTGCTGGTGCTGGGTTACAGCCGCTGGCAGGTGGGCGGGCTGTTTCTGCGCGAAAGCATGCTCGTCACACTCTGCGGCACGTTGTGCGGGTTGCCGCTGGGGTACCTGCTCACCTGGTCGATTTCGTTGGCTTACGACACGGAGATGTTTCGTTTCCCGCTGGTGCTTTCCGCCGGGACGCTCGCGAACACGGTTGGGCTGGCGGTGCTGTTCGGTCTGCTGGCTCATTTGGGCGTGCAACGGTCGATCCACAAACTGGACTGGCTCGATGCGCTGAATGTGAAGGAATAATAGAGGAAATGCTTTCGTTAGCCGCCGCTGTCTCAGCGGCGCGAACGCACGCCGCGAACTATAATTACCGAGAAAGCCGGTCAGCCACACCATGCGATTTTCCTCCATCATTCTGCTCGGACTGTTCCTCCTCGCCGCCGCGGCCGGCGGCGGCTGGTTCGCGATGTTTGGCGGCGCGGTTGACGTGACGGTCGAACGGGTCAAGCAGGATCCGATTCAAGAGTTCATCGACGAGCAGGGTAAAACCCGGCTGCCGCAGACGTATCTGATCACCATGCCGTACACCGGCCGGATCGAAGCGATTGGGCTCACCGAGGGAACGCCGGTGACGGCCGGCCAGTCGGTGGCCCGCATTGTGCCGCTCGATTTGCAGCTGAACGTCGACGCGGCCACGGCGGCGGTCAAGCGGTTGCATGCTTCGATTGCCGAGAACGACGACGCCTCGGTGGAGAAGACCGGGCTGAAGCAATCGCTGAAGGTCGTCGAGTCGGTTGACGCCACCGTGGCCGCCGCTCAAAACCGCGTAACCGCCGGCCAGCGCAAAAAGGACTTTGCCGAAAGCCAGTTAAAGCGCGTCCAGGAAACGTATGAGAAGAAGCAGACGACGCAGGAAGAACTGGAGCGGGCCGAGGTCGAAGAGGTGCAAAGCCAGGTCGACTTTCGCCAGGACGAGCTGGTACTCAGCTCGATGAAGGCCATCCAGGCCGCCACGATGATGCTGCCGACGATGATCCAGCAGTACATCACCCGCAAGGATTTGTCGCGTGGCGTGCTGCTGCAGCAAGTGGAAGAAGCCCGTGCGAAGCTCGATCAGGTGTTGGAAGATCAGCGCCGCGGCACGCTGCTCAGCCCTGTGACCGGCGTGGTGCTTGCCCGGCAGGCGACCAACGAACGCTACCTGACCGCCGGCACGGTGCTGCTGGAGATCGGCCGGCTGGAAGATTTGCAGGTCGAAGCTGAGGTACTCAGCCAGGACGTGGTGCGCGTGAAGGCGGGCAACCCGGTGAGCATCTACGGCCCGGCCATCGGCGAGCCGGCCGCGGCGGGCATCGTGGATAAAATATTCCCGGCGGGCTTCACCAAGGTCAGTTCGCTGGGCGTCGAGCAGCAGCGGGTCAAAGTGATCGTGAACTTCCGGCCGGATGATTTGGCCCGCGTGCGTACACAACAAGGACTGGGCGTGGACTACCGGGTGCGCGTAAAAATCACCACGGCGGCCAAGAGTTCGGCGCTGGTCGTGCCGCGCACCGCGCTGTTCCGCGGCCTCGACGGCCAGTGGCAGGTGTTCGCCGTCCGCGACGGCCGAGCCGTGCAAACGAACATCGAAGTGGGGCTGAAGAACGACACGCACGTCGAAGTACTCAAGGGTTTGAGCCAGGGAGACCTGGTGATTCCGGCCCCCGAGTCGCATCTGACCAACGGGACTAGGGTGAAGTACACCACGCCCAAGTGAGCGGTTCGGCGCTAGCCGTCGGTCTCACGAAGTGCGTAGCCCTGCGAGACCGGTGGCAAGCGCCAAGCCGCTCACAGCGCGGTCATTTGGTATAACACACCAATGCCTCCAATCGACCAATTCCATCCGATTGCAATTTCACTCCCACTTGCCCGGCGGCGGCACATCGAATTCTACCTGCGGATGTCGCTGCTTCTTACGGCGTTTGGCGCGACAATTGGAATCACTTGCCTGCCGGCAATCCCCTGCCGCGCTGACGAGTCGAAAGCAAATCTGGTCGTTCGCAACGCCGTGGTGATCACCGTCGACCACGCCCGGCCGGCAGCCACGGCGTTCGCTGTTCGCGATGGACGATTCGTCACGGTGGGGGACGAGAAGGACGTGCGCCCGCTGATTGGTCCGGCAACCCAAGTCATAGACGCGGGGGGGCGATGCGTCACACCGGGCTTTTACGATGCTCATCTCCACCCGCAGCCGGAATACCCTGAGGACTCGCCGCTGGGTGTGGTGGACTGCGATCCGTCGCAGGTCAAAACCATCGACGAATTGATCGCCCGGTTGCGAGCCAAGGCGGATCGGACGCCGCCGGGCCAATGGGTCAAAGGTTTTCGTTATCAAGACACGAAGCTTGGCCGGCATCCAGCGCGCGAGGATTTGGACAAAGTCTCGACAAAACATCCCGTCTATCTGGATCATTCGAGTTGGCATCTGGCCGCCGCGAACTCCTTCGCGCTGCGCCTAGCCCATGTTACCCGCGAGACGAAGGATCCCGAGGGAGGCCGCTTCGATCGCGATGGCCAGGGAGAGCCTACCGGCGTATTGCGCGAGACGGCCCGGCAGTTGGTGCTCGATGCGGGGCCGACACCGCCGCTGGCCACGACCGCCCAAAAGCTCGCGGGCATGCGGGCCTGCTTCCGACAATACGTGCGGAACGGAATCACCAGCATCGCCGACGCCGGCGCCACGCCCGAGACGCTGCAGCTCTACCAGCTTGTGCAAAGCGAAGAGCCGCTGCTGAGGATTTACGTGATGATGCGCTATGCGCATTTGGAAGCCTTAAAAACCTGCGTTGCGCAGCATGGCCGCGGAAATGAATGGTTGAAGCTCGGCGCCGTGAAGCACTTCCACGGCAACTCGCTCTCCGGCCAAACCTGCTGGCTGTATCAGCCGTATCACGATCGCCCCGGCTATTTTGGCATTCCCCCGCAGGATTCGCAGGAGAAGCTCAATCAGATCGTATTGGAGATCCATCGGGCCGGCTTCCAGGCCTGCATCCACTCCAACGGCGACCGCGAAATCGACATGGTGCTCAACGCCTACGCGCATGCCCTGGACGAAATGCCCCGGGCCGACCACCGCCATCGGATCGAACATTGCAGCGTCGTGAACGAGCAGATCCTGAAGCGAATCCGCCAACTCGGCGTCGTGGTGGCGCTGCATTCGTACGAATGGGAACACGGCGACAAGATGGAGGCCTATGGGCCCGAGCGCTGGGATTGGATGCATCCGAACCGCGCGGCACTCGATCTCGGCATCCCGGTGGCGGGGACGTCGGACTCGCCGGTGAGCGAGCCGCGGCCGCTGTTGCGGATTCAGAGCATGGTCACGCGGACCAGCGCCGAGGGGAAGGTCTACGGAGCCCGTCAACGGGTGAGCGTCGAGCAGGCGATCGAAATCTGGACGTTGGGAAGCGCTTTCGCATCGTTCGACGAGAAGGAGAAGGGCTCGATCACGCCCGGCAAGCTGGCGGATTTTGCGGTGCTTTCCACCGATCCTCGGAAAGTGCCCGCGGACAAGATCAAGGATATCAGGGTGCTGATGACTGTTGTCGGGGGGCGAATTGTGCATCGCGAGGGGTTGTAGTTGTTTTAAAGATGGCACTCCGATTCTCTCGCGATTTCTTCTCGCCGCGCGGTAGAATCGACGACCTTCCCTTGTCAACTGCCAGGAGGTCCACCGCCCCATGAATATCGCCGACCATGCGTTTCTAATTTGTGGCGGAGCCTCGGGGTTGGGTGCGGCCTGCGCGCGGCGGTTGGCGGCTGACGGCGCGCGGGTGATGGTGGCCGACGTGAACGAAGCGATCGGCATGGCCCTGGTCGCCGAATTGGGCTCGGCCGCGTCGTTCGTACGCTGCGACGTAACCGATGAGGCAAGCGTCCAGGGTACAATCGACGCGACCCGCGCCGCGTTCAGTCGGTTCGATGGCGTCCTGCAGTGCGCGGGCATCCTGGGCGCTTCACGCGTAGTTGGTCGCGCCGGACCGCACGATCTGGCCCTGTTTCGCCGCGTGGTGGAAGTCAATCTGATCGGCACATTCAACGTGCTGCGGCTGGCGGCGGCGTCGCTGGCTGGCAACCCGCCGGAAGCGGATGGCGAACGGGGGGTGATCGTCAATACCTCGTCGGTCGCCGCGTTTGAAGGGCAAATCGGCCAGGCGGCCTACTCCGCCAGCAAGGGAGGCGTCGCCAGCCTCACGCTGCCGGCTGCCCGCGAGTTGGGCTCGCTGGGGATCCGCGTCGTCGCCATCGCGCCGGGCACGTTCGACACGCCGATGATGGCCGGCGTGAGCGAAGAAGTGCGCGGTTCACTCGGCGCCCAAGTCCCCTTTCCCAAACGCCTCGGCCGGCCCGAGGAATTCGCCGCCCTGGTGACGCACATCATTGAGAACGTGATGCTCAACGGCGCCGTGCTGCGGCTCGATGGGGGGATACGGATGGGAGGGAAGTGACGTAATGACTAATGTCTAAGCACGAATGACGAAGGAATGTCGAAATCCGAATGACTAAGAAAACGTGCGCAGCTCCTCCATTCGTCATTCGAGCTTAGACATTAGACATTTTCCTGAGTTCGTGGGTGCAAGCATGTGCAAGCACCCCCATTACTTGAGATACCCATGCTCCCGGAACCACGCCAGGGCATCGGCAATCGTCTCGCCCACCGGCCGCATGTGGTAGCCGAGTTCCGATTCCGCCCGAGCGCAGGAGTAATCCTTGCGCAGCAGGGCCATGGCAATCGCCGCGGAATTGACGTTCGGCTCGTGCCCGGTGATGCGTCCCCACAGGTCGCCGCCGCGGCCCGCCAGCCAGCCGATCACCGGCCTGACGGTCCCCAGCGGGCGACGCGCTCCGGCCGCTTCGGCGAACATGCGCCACGCCTCCAGATACGTCAGCGTGTGCCCCGCCAGGATGTATTTCCGGCCGCATTGTCCGCGCTCCAGTGCCGCCAGGATGCCGGCCGCCACGTCGCGCACGTCGCACAGGCTGAACGTGCCGCGCGGCGCGAGAAAGCCCCGCCCGCGAGCAATCTCCACGAGCATCTGCCCCGACGACGGCCGCCAGTCCCACGGGCCGAGCATGAACCCCGGATTGACGATCGTGGCCCACAGCCCGCGGCCGACCTCTTCTTGAACGACCTTTTCGGCGGCCCGCTTGGTGACGACGTACGGCGTAAGAACGCCATCCACCACGGGTGTGTCTTCATCGGCCGGCCGCGAGGCGGTCCCGAATCCGCAGGTGTCGCAACTGGAAACGTGAACCATCCGTGCGCCAACGCTGCGCGCCGCGGCGGCCACGTGCCGCGTCCCCTCGACGTTCACTTGCTGCGCCCGCTGCATTCCGTGCCAGCCGATCTGCACCACCGCCGCGGCATGCACCACCTGGTTGACCCCGACGATGGCCCGTTGGACCGACGCCTCGTCGCAGACGTCGCCGAGGAAGACTTCGACGTCGAGACCCACCAGCGGGCGGGCACTGATCTCGGCCCGCACCAGCGCGCGGATATTCTCGCGGCGCTCGCCCCGTTCCAAAAGCAGCCGCACGACATTATTACCAACCAACCCGGTAGCGCCCGTGACGAGCGTGAGCATCAACGCAATCCCCTGTATTGATCTGCCTGATTTGATCTAAATTTGTGACGATATCAGCGGCCAATCCGCTGGTCGCAGCGAGACCAGTCGGGCCTGCAAAGGTTGTCAGCTTGACCATATTGGCCGTTGAGCACTAGACTAATTCACGCATGGCCACCCAAATTTCCAAGCCGACCTCGCTCGCGTCCCGCGGTTCCGCCCCGTCGGCCAGCCCCGTGGTGGTCGAGCCGGTGACGACGCGGCGGCAGCGCAAGCAGTTTTTCGAGCTGCCGTGGCGGCTTTACAAAGGTAATCCGAACTGGATTCCGCCGCTGCGAACCAACCAGAAGGAATTGCTCGGCTTCAAGAAGCACCCGTTCTACATCCGCAACAAGATCCAGACGTTTTTGGCCACGCGCGACGGCGTCCCCTGCGGGCGGATCGCCGCGATTGTCAATTTCGATCACACGGACCGCTATCGCGACAACCTGGGTTTCTTCGGCTTTTACGAGTCCGAGGACGATCCGGCGATTGCGGCGCCGCTGTTCGACGCGGCCCGGCAGTGGCTCTCCGCCCAAGGGTTGCCGACGATGCGCGGCCCGAACAATCCCTCGCTCAACTACGAGGCGGGGTTGCTGATCGACGGTTTTGACACGCCGCCCAGCTTCATGATGACGTACGGCCAGACGTACTATCAGCGGCTGTTCGAGGATTATGGGTTTCGCAAGGCGCAGGATCTGTATGCCTACTGGGGCCACTCCGACATGCTGGCCACGCTGGACAAGAAGCTGGAGTTTGTCAGCGGCGAGGCCAAGTCGCGGTTCGGCATCTCAGTTCGGTCGATGGATAAAAAGCGGTTTGACCAAGAAGTGAAAATGTATCTGGAGTTGTACAATCGGGCGCTGGTCGCCACCTGGGGCTTTGTGCCGATGTCGGATGAGGAAATCCGCCACATGGCCAAAGGGCTCAAGAGCCTCATCGAGCCCGAGTTGACTTGCGTGGCCGAAGTGGACGGCAAAGTGGTCGGCGGTGTGTTCTGCTTGCTGGACTACAACTCCCGCATCAAAGAGATCGACGGCCGGCTTTTTCCGTTCGGCTTTCTCAAGCTGATTACCAAACGCCGCCAGATCAAGCGGATCCGGGCGATCGCCACCACGGTGGTGCCCGAGTACCAGAAATGGGGCGTGGGCCTGGTCGTGCTCTCCGGCCTCTTGCCCAAGGCGATGGCCTGGGGCGTGGAGGAGGCGGAGTTCTCCTGGGTGCTCGAGTCGAACGACCTTTCGCGCCGCAGCCTGGAAAAGGGAGGCGCCAAGCGGATCAAGACGTTCCGCCTCTATGACATTGGCGACCCGCTGCCCGAACGGTAGCGGTGTGAACTTTACGGAACGCGTTTTACGCTTCCAACCGCCCCACCTGGTCCGGCAGCGTGGCGACTTCCAGCGCCACCAATCTTCGCACCACTTCCTGCGCATCGTGCGGCCGGCGGAGCGGCTCTTTGGCGAGCATCTGGTGTACCAACTGAATCACGTCGCGCGGCAGATCGGGAACGAGGCTGTCCAGCGCAGGGGGCGTGGCTTGGCGATGTTGGGCCGCCAGGTCGGCAAGATCCTTGCCAATGAACGGCGGCCGGCCGGCGAGCATTTCGTACAGCGTCGCTCCCAGGCTGTAGATATCGCTCCGCCCATCGAAGCGACTGGCGGAGACAATGGTCTCCGGCGCGATGTAGTCAAACGTGCCCGCGATCCAACGGTCGGTGGCGGTCCCGGCCTCGTCGAAGTGGCGGGCGAAACCGAGGTCGATCAGCGTCACATGGCCGCTGCGGCTGAGCAGCATGTTGGCCGGCTTTACGTCGGCGTGCAGCCAACGGTGCTGGTGCAGGGCCTCGAGCGCTTCGGCCACTTGCCGGGCAAACCACAACGCCTGCGGCATCCGCAACCGGCGGCCACGGCCGACGCTCACAGACAGCGGGCGCCCCACCAGCCGCGGCATCACCACGAAGCACGGCGGCCCGATCAACTGCGCGTCGAGCACCGAGACCAGATGCGGGTGCGACACTTCGCGCCCCACCAGCGCTTCGCGGGCCACCAGCGCCATCGCCCGCGGCTCTTGCTCCCATTGCGGATGAAGCCGCTTCAGCACGTAGCGAAACGGCGTCTGCGCCGGAGCTGCGGCGGGGCGCGCTTCGTAGACGCTGGCCAGCGGGCCGTCGTGCAGCAGATGGCCGGTTTGCCAGGCGCCGAACGATTGCAGTGTGGGCTCGACCACGACGCGCGTGGGAGCGTGCAACCGGGTGGAATACGAAGAGCCGGACGTGATGGACATCGGCAGCAACTCAAGTTGTAGATTCAAGAGATGAGGGCGGCCCGCTCCTGAGCGGGCCCCGGCCACGCGCAGCGGCCGCCTCGTTGGTGACGATGCGGCCGTGCATTCGCCATGAATAGGCAATCGGTAGATAGGAGGGCCAAATTGAGCCCACCCGCCGCCGCCCGGGCATTTGCACAATCCCGCCATCCGAGGCACTGCCGGTCAGGTAAACTGTGCCGGGACCGTGGAGTTTGCCGCCGCGATTTGGCAAACTTTGCGGGCAAGCTCTCTGGCGGTGGATTTTTCGGCGGCGGGCAGCAGCATTTCGGCGGCCGCATCCGGTTCAAAGCCTTGCTTGTGGATTTTGCTGGATTTAGAATGCAAAACCTCCGTGGATTGCTGATCGCGGCTTCCAATCAAGCAAGGCAAATCTGCAATCTGAAATATCTGAAGTTTGAAATCTGCAATCCAAAATCGAAGCGAATCCTTTTCCAGGCAAGGAACGATTCCATGAACACGGCGATCGGGCGGACGCTTATTTTGACAATTTTCGCGGCGGCGGCATGCTGCACCGGCTGCAACGACGGCGGCGGCGCGAGCACGCCTCCCACGGCAACGGCCCCCAAAGACGCGGCCGCCAAGGATGCGCCGAAGGACGCCGCGTCCAAAGAAGTGGCATCCGCTGACACGCCTGCCAAGGACGCCGCTGGCAAAGACGCCGCCGCGAAACCGGCCGGCCCGGTGCGCCGCGTCATCGTGATGAACAACGGGCCCGATCCGTTCTGGGTTGCCATGCGTTCCGGGATGTTGAAGGCTGAAAAGGATTTCAATCTGCCGGCGGCCGGATTATCCGCCGTGATGGATGAAGGAGACGGCACACCGAAGGCGCAGCTCGACAAGCTGAAGAACTACGCCAACGCCACCGACGTGGCCGCCGTGGCGATCTCCGCCACCGACGCGAAGAACCCCGCGTTGGCCGACGCCATGCGGGCATTGCGCAAGCAGGGGATCCCGGTGATTACGATCGACTCCGACGTCGATCGCAAGACGTCGCGCGATGCCCGCTTTGCCTACCTGGGAACCGATAACGTGGTCGGCGGCCGGCAGATGGGCATGGCGGCCAAGGGGCTGCATCCGGCCGGAGGCAAATATGTTTCGTTCGTCGGGCTCAAGGGGGCCTCGAACGCCGCCGAACGGCACTCCGGCTTTGCCCAGGGAGCCGGCGACAAGTTTGTCGAGTTGGAATATCTGGGCGACGAAATGAACCGCTCGGTGGCCCAGAAAAACGTCCTCGACGCCATCAACCGCAATAAAGACGTCGATGCGTTCGTCGGCATCTGGGCGTACAACGCCCACGCCATCGTGCAGGTGCTGGAGAAGCAGCCCGACGTCCGCAAGCGATCGATCGTCGTAGTGTTCGACGCCGCCCCGCTGGCCCTGCGGCACATGGCCGAAGGGCAGATCGACGCCATGATCGTGCAAAACCCCTACGACATGGGCTACAAAGGGGTGCAGTTGATGAAGGCGCTAGTCACAGACGATCACAAGGCGATCCACGAGCTGTTTCCCGACTACGACCCGCAGCAGAAAAAGTTCACGAAGGACGACGCCGACGTCTTCACCACGGAGCTGCGCGTCGTCGTGCCGGACAAAGATTCGCCGCTGAGCAAAGCCAACTTTGATCCCCAGACGGTGTTCTTCAAGTTCAGCGACTTCCAGAAGTGGCTGAACGAGCGGGGGCTGAAGGGGTCGTGATGTCAACTCTTGAGGAGAGCCACTCGCGAAGCCTGCTGCATCGATATCGCAACGAGGTGGGACTGCTGATCGCGATTACGGTCGTGGCGGCGTTCACCACGTTGATGGATCCGGCATATCGCGAGAAGCCAATTCAGAATCTGCAGGAGTTGCTGCGCCAGTCGTCGCTGATCGGCATCTTCGCGCTGGGGGCTGCGCTGGTGATCATCTCCGGCGGCATCGATCTCTCCAGCGGATCGGTGATTGCCTTTAGCGGCGTGGTTTGCTCGTCGATCATGTTGCTGCTGGCCCCGGTGTCGCTCGGGGACGACGCGCCCAAGCCGCTGAGCCTGGCCGTTTTGGCCGCGGCGATCCTGGGCGCGATGTTCGTCGCGTTTTTGATAGGGACATTGCATGCGTGGCTGATTACGGTGGTGCGGTTGCCGCCATTTGTTGCCACGCTGGCTTCGTTGGTGGGGCTGCGCAGCTTGGCCCGCATCCTGGTGCCGCAGATCAACGTGGCGCAGCATGCCCGCAAGGCGGCCGCCATGCTGGCGGCCGGCATCACCGACGATGATTCGTCCAAAGCGGTCAGCAAGCTGCTGGAAGCGTACGATCCGCGGTTCCGCCAGTTGGGCTCCACATGGTGGATCCCGCTGGCTATTTTCGTCGTTCTGATCGTCGCCATGTGGCTGCTGTTGAGCAAGACGGTGATCGGCCGGCATCTGTACGCCTTGGGTGGGAATGAGCAAGCCGCGCGACTTAGCGGCATCCGCACCGACCGGCTTAAATGGCTGGCCTACGTGATCGGCGCCATGACCGCGTCGCTGGCGGGTGTGCTGTACTGCTCGGAAGTGGCCAGCGCCGATCCGGAAACCGCAGGCCGCGGCTATGAGTTGACGGCCATCGCCGCGGCAGTTGTTGGCGGCTGCAGCCTGCAAGGAGGCATCGGCACGGTCCCCGGCGTCGTGCTGGGCGTGTTGTTCTTGCGCGTGGTCATCGACGCGGTCGCCAAGCTATTCAAGGGAGGAACGGCCGACGACTTTGAAGGAATGATCGTTGGGTTTCTGGTCGTGCTGGCGGTGGCGTTTAATGAACTGCGGCAAAGTCGGGGCGGGCGGCGAATCGAATTCTTCCCAGGTGCGCTCGGCGCGCTGACGATCTTAATCCTCGCGGGCCTTACCGGGCTGCTGGCCGCGCTCACCGTGAGCGCCAGGGCTGGATACACGGCCGGCGGCGTCGTGCTGGCCGGGCTGGTCATCGCCCGCATTTTGAAACGGCGGCGAGCAACCTCCCCCACGCCGGCCTCAGAGCAAGGGTAAATGGCGTGGAAGCCCCAGCCCCTGTGACCTCTGCCACTTCCGGCGCGGCGCCGTTGATCGCTGTCGATCGCGTTACCAAGCGATATCCGGGAGTCATCGCGCTCAACGACGTGTCTTTGAACATCCTGCCGGGCGAGCTGCACGCCATTTGCGGCGAAAATGGTGCCGGCAAGAGCACGCTGATGAAGATCCTCGCTGGCGTGATCCCGGACTACGAGGGAGAAATTCGCCTCCGCGGCGCCGCGCTGCGGTTTGGCGATACCCGCGCGGCGGAAGCGGCCGGCGTGGCGATCATTCATCAGGAGCTGAACCTCGTCGAAGAGCTGTCGGCGGCGGCCAATATCTTTCTGGGGCGCGAGCTGACTACTGCCTGGGGCTTGCTCGACGAGCGGGGGATGAACGCGCGGGCTCGCGAGTTGCTGTTGAGCCTGGAGTGCGATGTGGCGCCGCAGGCCAGGGCCGGTTCGCTGCGCGTCGGCGATCAGCAATTGATTGAAATCGCCAAGGCGCTCTCCTTCGACACCGACATTCTCATCATGGATGAGCCGACCAGCGCGCTGACGGAGACCGAGGTCGCCCGGCTGTTTCGCGTCATTGCCCGGCTGCGGGCGCGGGGAGTGACGATCCTCTACATTTCGCACAAGATGGACGAAGTGTTCCAACTGGCGGACAGGGTGACCGTGCTTCGCGACGGCAAGTGGGTATCGACGCTTGAGCGCACGGCTACGAACGCTCGCGAGATCACGCACCTGATGGTCGGCCGGGAGATCGAGGCCACTCAATTTACCGAGCCGCGGCGGCCCGGCGAGGTGGTGTTGGAAGTGAATCGTCTGTCGCTCGCCTGGCCGGGGCACGCCAAAGCGTGGCGACTGCGCGACGTGTCGTTTCAACTCCGCCGGGGCGAGGTGCTGGGCTTTGCCGGCCTGATGGGAGCCGGGCGAACCGAGTTGCTGGAGTGCTTGTTCGGCGCCAGCCAGGTGCCGCCGCAGGGGCGAATAGTTTTATCCGGCCACGAGGTGAACTTCTTTCAGCCGGTCGAGGCGATGAAGGCGGGCGTGGCGATGGTCACCGAAGATCGCAAGCGGCTGGGTCTGTTCGCGCAATTCGACGTCGGGCAGAACGTGAGCATCTGCACGTTGGATCGCGTGGCCAGCGGCGGCATGATTTCCGCGGCGGCGGAAGAGCGCATGGCCCGCGCGAGCGTGGCGAGGTTGGGAGTAAAAACCGCGGGGCTTTCCGCGGCCATCACCAGCCTCAGCGGCGGCAATCAGCAAAAGACGATCATCGCCCGCTGGCTGCTCACCGAGCCCAAGGTGCTGCTGCTGGACGATCCGACGCGCGGCATCGACGTCGGCGCGAAGGCGGAACTCTACCGGGTCATCGACGGACTGTGCCGCGAAGGGCTGGGCGTGATTGTCACGTCCAGCGAGCTGCCGGAACTGCTCACGCTCTGCGATCGGATTTTGGTGCTGTGCGAAGGGCGCCTGACTGGCGAGTTTACCCGCGACGAGGCGACGGAGCAGAAGATCATGGAAGCGGCGACGCAGCGCGAGGTGGGAGGGCGGAAGTCGGAGGTCGGAAGTGGGTCGCATAGCGGTGGAAATTAGGCTATCCGCGACGTAGACTTGATCCATGGCCAAACAGGATCAAGCAATGGATCATTCTGACGGGCAATTCCCCCACACGCGGCTGCGCCGGCTGCGCTATAACCCGGCCGTGCGGCGGCTGATTGCCGAAACACAGCTCGACACGAGGCGGTTGGTGCTGCCGCTGTTCGTCCGCCCCGGTAGCTGCGTGCGGCAGCCGATTGCGTCGATGCCCGGCCATGCCCAGCTTTCCCCCGACTTGGCGGCCGAAGAGGCCTGCGAGGCGGTCCAGCTGGGTCTGGGAGGCGTGATCCTGTTCGGCATCCCTGAGCACAAAGACGCCGTCGGCAGCGACGCGATGTGTGACGGCGGCGTGGTGCAACAAGCGCTGCGGGCGATCAAAGCGGCCGCGCCGGAGTTGCTCACCATCACCGACGTCTGCTGCTGCGAATACACCGATCACGGCCACTGCGGCGTGGTGACCGACCGCGCGGGCCGCCGCGACGTGGACAACGACGCCACGCTGGAACTGCTTGCTCGCCAAGCCGTCAGTCACGCTCAGGCCGGCGCTGACATGATCGCGCCCAGCGGCATGATGGACGGCATGGTCGGAGCGATCCGCCGCGGGCTCGACGCGGCCGGCTTCGGCCATCTGCCGATCATGAGTTATGCCGCCAAGTACGCCAGCGCGTTTTACGGACCGTTTCGCGAAGCGGCCGAAAGCGCCCCGCAGTTCGGCGACCGCCGCACCTACCAGATGGACCCCGCCGCCGCCGCGGGGCAGGCGATTAGGGAAGTCACGCTCGACCTGGCCGAAGGGGCCGACCTGATCATGGTCAAACCCGCGCTCGCGTATCTCGACATCATCCGCCAGGTCCGCGACGCTTTCCCCGGCGTGCCGCTGGCGGCGTACAACGTCTCCGGCGAATACAGCATGGTCCACGCCGCGGCCGAGCGCGGCTGGCTCGACCTCCGCGCCACGGCGATGGAATCCTTGACCGCCATTCACCGCGCCGGGGCGGGGATTATTCTCACTTATTGGGCGAAGGATGTGGCGGTCTGGTTACGCGAGTGAGGGGTTATAATTTCAGATTTCAGATTTCAGATTTCAGATTTCAGATTTCAGATTTCAGATTGGAGCGAAGTGAGATCTCTTGATTTTGTGGGAGCGGAGCTATGGACAGTGCGGAGATGCGAGATCGGCTGCGGCAATTTGCCGGGCGGATCATCAGGCTTGTGGCCAAGTTGCCCGATGGGCGAGTTGGCGATGTCCTGGGACGCCAGATTCTGAAGTCTGGCACTTCCATTGGCGCCAATTATCGCGAAGCCTTGCGTGCATCATCCAAGCGACACTTCACCACACTGGTGGAAATCTCCTTACGGGAAGCGGACGAAACTTGCTACTGGCTGGATCTGCTTTCAGACCACGAACTGGTGCCCGCTCACCGCTTGAAGCCGCTGACCCAAGAGCGCCACGAAATCGTCCGCATCCTCGCCGCGACCGTGCGCACCGCCAAAGGCATTCCCCGAAAGTCCAATTAAATGCATCTCCTTTCGTCAATCTGAAATTTGAAATTTGAAATCTGAAATTCCTCAAAACCCCATCGCCACCGCATACACCGCCCTCAGCGGCGCGTCTTCCTGCACTTTGTGCGCGAAAGACTCGTTGTTCTTCAAAAAGAACATCGGCACTTCCTCCGCGACTTCAGCAACCGCCTGCGGCCGGATGCCGCTGCCCACGCAGAAGCTCAACAACCCCACGCGCACCAGGCTGTAGCTGGCGGCGTTGACGGTCCACAGCCAATTCTCCGCCTCCTGCCGCGCTGCCGGCGTGCGGACGGAATCGTCGCCCGGCGTCTCCTGCCGCCCGGCAAAATCCAGCAGCACCTGGGCAAAGCAATTGGCCGCCACCGAATTGCGTTCGCGCAGCAACCCGAACACCTTGAGCGCCTCGGCCGGCTGCCGGGCAATTTGCGCCAGCACGGGCAGCAGATCGGCGCGCAGCTCCTCGAAGGAGGTGGTCCAGGAGAGCTTGATCATCTGCCACCACGAGCTGGGAACGCGATTTTCGTCCAACGACCACGATCCGAAGGTGCGGTCGAAATCGGACGACCTCCAGGCGGCGGCCAATTCGCGCAGGGTGTCCATACGGTCGAATTGGGCGCGCAGCGTGTTGTGCAGATGCGTCATCTCTTCGATCTCGCGGCTGCGTACGGCAAACTCCCTGCGAATCGCCAAGTCGCTGGACCATGCCAGTTGATTGCACGCGCTGACGAGCAGGCGAAACCAGAGTTCCTCGCTTTCGCCATGGACCGGCTCGTGCAAACGGGCTAGGTCGGCCAAGATGACGTCGTGCCGGCCGATCGAGCCGGCCGCCCGCCAGCGGGCCTCCGCCAGATCGCACAACCGCGCCGCCGGCCCCTGACGATCCAGCAGATTCGCACAACGCTGGGCGAGGGCTTCGTTGGGATCCAGCCGCAATTCGCGGCGGTAGAGTTCCAACGCGGGCCCGGCAAGCCCCGTCAATCGCAACGCAGTCGCCAGCCAATCCACCGGCACGCGCCGCGCATCGCAGGCGGGATCGATCCGCAGCAGCCAGTAGAGCCGCAGGCACAGCGCCGATTGAGACGGAAAACGTCCGTGCAGGTCGCTAATCCGTCGATAGGCCACGGCCACATCATCGGTTGTGGCCATTCGC
This sequence comes from Planctomycetia bacterium, assembly GCA_021413585.1. Classification (GTDB taxonomy): domain Bacteria; phylum Planctomycetota; class Planctomycetia; order Pirellulales; family UBA7805; genus JAIOPX01. Next base: position 5,166 of record JAIOQB010000087.1, on the reverse strand, counting down.
CAGGCGGCGTCCAGTTCGTCTTCCGCCGGGGCGGAGTCGACTCGCATTGTCGGCGAGTTGGCATCGACGTCGGCAGCGCTTTCAATGTCGCTGTCGTCGCTTTCTTCAGCGTCACTGGCCGCGACACCGCCAGTTGCCTTGCGGTACCACTCGTCGCGGCGGATCGCTTCGAGCAGCCACTCGTAGGCGTCGCGCACCCGACGAAACTCGTCCGGGGCATGGTCCGGCCGATAAATGCGGATCAACTTATTGTAAGCGCGGCGCACCGTGGACAAGTCGGCGCCGTGCGGCACCCCGAGCAGTTGATAGGGATCCGTGGGCCAATCGGCGAGTCTGTCGGGAAGTGGGCTCACAGTAATCCGAGCTGAGTTTATGGCCGTCCGCGGCTGGGGCCGGAATTGGTGGGACCGCTGGGGATGCTGGGACCGAAATTCGGCTGCGGGGCGAGGGGGCTCGGATTGCCGATTCGTGGCGGCGGATTTCCCGGCACGATGATTTTTGGCTCGACAAAGCGATCCGGCAGTTGGGGATCAATCGCTGGCTGAGGGGCACCAATCCGAGGGGGCGGATCCAGCTTCCATTGCGGATCTTCCATGGGAGGACGTACGTACGGATCGTTCGGCGATCGGTCGCCCGGCCGATTATTGCGAGCGCTGCGCACACTTTCGTTGAGGGCGTCCATCGCTCGGCGATAGTCCTCGGAGCTGGGGGCACGCGTCGATGGCACGACATAGCTATCGCGCGTGGGAGAGTAAGGCGGGCTGGGATGGTTCGCGGTGTACCCGATGATACGGATCGCGGTAATTGCTATCACGATGGCGGGCAAGATCCAGGCATAGGATTTTTTCTTCGCGCCAGCGCTTTTCCCCTGTGCTTTCGGCTGTGCCTTGACCGCCTGGCGGCGGGCCTTTTCCGTTGTCGTGGCCGTGCTCACGCCGCCGCTAAGGTACACAATCCATTGGGGTTGGAGGGCGGCCAGTTCAGGGTAACCGCGCTGCAGCTTTTTGCCCGCCGCGCGCCATGTGAAATTTTCCGGCGAAGCAGTGGGGACCAGTTGCCGCAGCATCATCGCCCGCGCCGCGGGGCGCAGCACGAACAGTCGGGCCACATGTTCGGCCAGTTGCACCAACTCGGGGAGCGATTCTTTCCGCACGCCGGACAACTCGACGTCCAGCCCTGGCCGCAGGTCTGCCAGGTGGGCCTCGGCTCGCGGACAGTCGGCGCATGATTTTTGCAGCCGCGCAAATCGGAGCTTTCGCTCATGGGGGGAAAACGAAAACATTTCCTGGGCAAAGGCCGCCACAGTGGCGCACAGATACTGTTCGTCCTGTAGCTCGAATGCCTCAGGCTCGCGGCGTCCCGTCGGCCAGCGATTGTTCCACAGCGCCTCGAAGGCGTCGACGTCTCCTTCGTACGGCACCAGCGAGTCGCGGTCGAGCAGATCGAGAAAGTCCCCCAGCAACCGGCGGCGTTCGGTCTTCAGCGGCACTTCAAGCTGCTCGCAGGCCCACGCCTCGCGGCGCTGGTCGCGGGGATCCATGCCGACGCTCTCGATGCCACCCGCGTAATCCTCCGGCCCGTCGTGATTCAGGCCGTCGAGATTCAAGTTGCCGAGATTCAAGCTGTCGAGATGTGGACCATCGGAGTCACTCATCGTACGTCCCCAGCGGGTCGTCGTCGGCATCTCCACTGGTCCATTTTTCGACCCGATCGAGAAACTCGCTCAGCGGCGCGCGATGCAGTTCGATCAGCGCCCCTTCCTGCGATTGCAGCGCGCCCTCGAAGGCGTCGAGCAATTCGCCCAGCGTCTCGCGCTGCATCAGCGGCAATTCCTGATACACCCGTTCGGCCCGTTTGAGCAGGAACCGATTGCCGGCATCCTCGCGCGGATGATGCTTGAGCGCCTGCATCAAGGCGACCGCTTCGGCCACCTGGGCGGCGGAGAGCCCCTTGGTGTGCCGGGTGATCACCAGGCCGGCTTTCTTCTGCGTGGCGACAATGGTCGCTTCGACCTCCAGAACGCCGTTAAGGTCGTAGGAGAGCCGCACGTCGATTCCCTCCCCGGCCGGCCCGCGCGGAATTCCTTTGACGGCGAACTCGCCCAGCAGCAGGTTGTTCTCCGTGCGGCGGTTTTCACCCTGGAACACGCGGACGATAATTTCTTCCTGGTTCGGCGCGAGCGTAAACACTCGATCGACTCGGCTGATGGGGAGCGTGGAATTGCGATTGACGATCGGCAGGAAATAGCCGCTGCGATGCTCCAGGCCGATCCGCTTGCTGGTCTCGATCCCTAGCGTGAACGGGCAGACATCCGTCACCACCAGATCCTCAAGACTCTCGTGGCGGGCGATCAGGCCGGCTTGCACCGCCGCCCCGATGGCCACGACTTCGTCCGGGTTGAGGCGGCTGTGCGGGATGCGCCCCAGGAGCTTCGTCACACGCTCGGCCACGGCGGGCATCCGCGTGGCGCCGCCGACCAGGATCACCTCGGAGATGTCGGAGCGCGTCAGGCCCGCGTCTCCCAGGCAGCGGCGGATCGGCATCTCCACGCGGGCCAGCACGTGGTCGGTCCATTGCTGGAACTGCTGCCGTTCGACCTTCACCTGCCGGGCGTCGGGAGGCAGATTCCCCTGTCGATCCGGAATCACAATCATCGTCGACTCGTCGCGCGACAGCAGCCATTTGGCTCGCTCGCATTGCTGCGTCAATCGCGACACCAGCAGCGGCATCGACAGCTCGGCCCGCTCGAACAACTCGCCGCACGACTCCAGCACCCGGGCGGCCAGCGTGCGGGTAAAATCCTCGCCGCCGAGGAAGCACTCGCCCGACGATGCCCGCACTTCGACGGTCCCGTCGAACATTTCCACGATCGACACGTCGAACGTGCCGCCGCCCAGGTCAATGACCGCGACGATCTTGCTTTCGCCCGCCTCGTGCAGACCGTAGGCGATGGCGGCCGCGGTGGGCTCGTTGATAATCCTCTCCACGGTCAGCCCGGCCAGTTGGCCCGCTTTGATCGTGGCTTTGCGCTGCAGATCGTTGAAGTAGGCGGGCACGGAGATCACTGCCCGGCGGACTTCGGTCCCCAGCAACGCCTCGGCATCTTCGCGCAGCGAACGCAGGACCAGGCTGGAGAGCATCTCGGGAGTGTAGGTGCGGCCGGCCACCTCCATCGACCAGTCACTTCCCATGTGCCGCTTGAAGAGCGACATGCAGCGATCGGGATGCAGCACCTGCATCTCGCGGGCGGCGCGGCCAACGAGGATCTCACCCCCATCGTCAATGCCAACGATTGACGGCGTGAGCGATTCCCCCAGGGCGTTGGGAATCAACTCGGGGCCGTTATCCCGAATCACGGCCGCGACGGAATTGGTGGTCCCCAAATCGATGCCAAGAATCATATCCGCGTCCTCACGCGCGTCACCCCGCCTGGCCGGGTCTGCCCCCTGGCACGTGGTTGCGAAGTCAACGGTGTGTTATGCCAACGATGTTATGTCAACGAGATTCGGTCGGCAGCAGCCGCCAGGCTGGGCTTTCCGATCACGTCACTATAACGCCTTAACGCGGGGGGGATCAAGTTATTGGCCGTCGCGCCAAGTCGGCGTCGTGAAACCGTCTTAAAGACAAGCATCGACTCCAGATGGTTCACTTTGTCGCGGCTGGAGCCGGGGCGGGGATGGCAATTTTGTCCGCCGGAACACCCAGTGCCCGCAACACGCCGACGGCCATCACGGCATCGCCCAGCGGCTTCATGTGAACGCCGTCGCTGGTCAGCCAGTTTCCTTTTCCCGCGTCGGCCGGCTTATTCTTCAGTGCTGTGAGAAACATGTCGTGCAGATCGACGAACTGGCATTTCTTGTCGGCGGCGATTTGCTTCTCGGCATCGATGTACATCTTGAGCCGCTTGTTGCCTTCGGTGTTGGGATCTTCGTTGATCAGCGTCGGCGCGATCAAGATTACCTTGATGCCCGCCTGCTGGGCCAGATCGACCATCTTGGTCACGTTGGCGGTGTAGGCGGCCAACACCTTGGGGTCATGGGCGCCGCCGACGCGATGCCAGACGTCGTTGATGCCCACGCTGATCGTTACGAACGCCGGCTTCTGTTGCACCACGTCGCGCTGGAAGCGGGCCGCCATGTCTTCCGCCTTCTGGCCGCTGATTCCTTTGTTGATCACTTTCGGCAGCTTCAACTCAGGGTACTGCGCGCCGAGCACGGCATCGATGTCGTGGACGTAGCCGGCCGCCTGGGTGATCGAGTCTCCCATGGCGACGATCTTGTCCCCTTCTTTCAATTGCAATGTGGTGGGCGTGTCCGCCGCGGCCGGGCCGATAAGCGACAGGGTCATTGCCAACAATTTTCCAAGTGCGGGTTGCATGGTTGAGTCCCCTGGGGATGGAGTGAGTGAGAAGGGAGATTGTTGGCAGCGCGGTGATTGCGAAGTGCGGGGGACAGTCCCCGCGCCTTACGGCGTGTAGTCTTCCTCGCCGCTGAGGTTGGTGGCGAACTTCGCCAGCAGGTCGGCGGCGCGGTCGATGTCTTCGAGCGAAATCATCTCCACGCCGCTGTGCATGTAGCGATTCGGGATACTCACTAAGGCCGCCGGGACGCCCGAGCGGTTGAGTTGCAGGGCGTTGGCGTCGGTAGGAGTGGCCCGGCCGCTGGCGCCGATTTGATGCGGAATATCGGACTCGACCGCCGCGTCGATCAATCGCGACACGACCGTCGGGTTGCAGTTCGGTCCGCGGTAGATCACCGGCCCCTTGGCCATTACCACGTCTCCCTCTTGTTTCTTGTCGATGGTGGGGCAATCGGTGGCGTGCGTCACGTCCACGGCAATGCCGACGTGCGGGTCGACGCCAAACGCGCTCGTTTGCGCGCCGCGCAGGCCGATCTCTTCTTGCACGGTCGACACGGCGTACAGCGCCACATTGAGCTTCAGCAGGCTGGCCCGCCGCAGCGCCTCGAAGCAAACCCACAGGCCGGTCTTGTCGTCCATGCCCGGCGAGATGACCAGTTCGTTGCGCAGCGGTTGAACGCGCAGCTCGAGCGTCACCGGGTCGCCGATCCGCACCAGTTCGGCCGCCTCTTCACGGCTGCGGGCGCCGATGTCGAGCCACAGGTCCTTCATCTTCGGCACTTGCTTGCGCTCTTCGTCGCTGAGCAG
>JAIOQB010000086.1 GCA_021413585.1 Planctomycetia bacterium | reverse complement strand
GAAAACATCTGGGGCGTTGCCCCAGGCACCCATTCGATCCCACCCTCGCTGGCGTTTCGGGCCAGTGAGCCCGCCCTCCGCCGTTCTCCCGCCCCGCTCCACGGGCTATGATTGTTCATGCACACTGCTCCCACTTTGCGAACCGCGGTCCTCACGGCCCGGGCCGCGTTGGCCATCGGTCGTGAGAAGCTCAAGGCCCAGCATCTGGCTGGCTCGCCTGGGGTGCAGGTCTGCCGCCGCCTGACCGATCTGGCCGACACGGTCCTCTCCGACTTGATCCTCTCTGCGATATCGGATCAAGAAGCGGGCCACACGCCGTCGCTTGTTGACTCGATCGCCATCGTGGCGCATGGCGGCTATGGACGGAAGCAATTGGCCCCGTACAGCGATCTCGACGTGCTGCTGCTGCACTTCTCGCACAGCCGCGACGCCGCCACCAAGCTTGGCGCCAGGCTGCTCGGCGACGTCCCCGACGTAGGGCTCGCCCTGGGCTTCAGCAAAGGGACCCCCCGCGAAGTGGTGACCGAAGCGCTGCGCGAGCCGATGCTGTTCACGTCGCTCTCCGAGTCGCGCCTGCTCTTGGGCAATCAGGAACTGTTCGACAGCTACTTCGATCGGCTGAAGCGCGGCGCTCACCGCCGCAAGCGCTCGCTTTTGCCGGAGATCGAGCTGGCCCGCCAGGACGAGCGCCGTCAATTCGGCGAAACCGTGTACCTGCTCGAGCCGAACGTGAAGCGCTCGCGCGGCGGCCTGCGCGATATTCAACTGCTACGCTGGGCCGGCTTCTGCAGCCACGGCCTGACCGACCCGGACGAGCTGCAACTGCACGGCGCTCTGGAAAAGCGCGAGCAGCAGGCGATCCGGGCCGCCACGGAGTTCCTGCTGCGCATCCGCAACGAGCTGCATTTTCATGGCGACAAGTCGAACGACCAGCTCGACCGGGCCGAGCAGGTTCGCCTGGCCGCCACGTTCGGCTATACCGGCGAAGAGGGCTTGCTGCCGGTCGAGCAGTTCATGCGCGAGTATTTTCGTCTGACCGGCGACGTGCGATACATCGTCACCCGGTTTCTGGCCAATGCCGAGCGCGGCCCCTCGCTGCTCACGCTGCTGGGGTCGCTGTTCAGCCACGAGCTGGACGGCGACTACCGCGTCGGGCCGAGTCGGATCACCGCCACTCGACGCGGACTGGCCAAGCTGCGGACCGACGTGAACGAAGTGATGCGGCTGGCGGAGATTTCCAATCTGTACGACAAGCGGATCGCCCACACCACCTGGGAAGCGGTGCGGCAGGCGGTGGCGAATATGCCGGACGATATCTCGCCCGAGACGGCCGAGCACTTCATGGCCCTGCTGTCGCAACCCGCGCGGCTGAGCGAAATCCTCCGCAAGCTTCACGAGTTGGGCGTGCTGGAGCGGATCATCCCGCAGTTCGCCCACGCCCGCGGCTTGCTGCAGTTCAACGAATACCACAAGTACACCGTGGACGAGCATTGCCTGCTGGCGGTCCGCCGGGCGACCGAGTTCCTCGCCGATCCGGGGCCGCTGGGGAACGTCTATCGCCGCATCCGCGACAAGCAGATCCTGCACCTGGCGCTGCTGATTCACGACCTGGGCAAGGGGCACGTCGAAGATCACAGCGAACTGGGGCGCCGCATGGCGGCGGAGATCGGCCCCCGGCTGGGGCTGACGACCGATCAAACGGAGTTGCTGAAGTTTCTGGTTCACAAGCACCTGGTGATGGCGCACCTGGCCCTGTGGCGCGACATCAGCGAGGAGGCGGTGGTGCTGCAGTTGGCCGTCGAGGTCGGCTCGCCGCAGGTGCTGCGGATGTTGTACATCCTTACGGCGGCCGATCTGGCGTCCGTGGGGCCCGACGTGCTTAATGATTGGAAGATCGAGCTGCTGACGAATCTCTTCGAGCGGACGATGGAGCATTTGTCGGGCGATCAGCCGGTCACGTCGCACGAGCGGCTCGACGCGGCGCGGCAGGCGATTCGCGAAGCGCTCTCGCCCGAGCTGCACGCCGATTCGCCCGACCGCGATTGGTACAACGAGCAGGTGGGCGCGCTGGCCCCCGCGTACTTGAAGCAGATGCCCTCCGACCGCGCGGCCGACGAGCTGCGCCGGCTGCGCCAACTCACCCCCGCCGAAGCCATCGCCTGGGGAACCTTCTTGCCCGACCGCGGCGCGATTGAATACACCGTCGGCACGTACGAGAGCATCGTGCCAGGTATCTTCCACCGCCTGGCCGGCGCGCTCTCCGGCGAGGGCTTGGAAATTCTCTTCGCCCAGATCAACACGCTGCCGCATGGGCTCGTGCTGGACAAATTCTATGTGCGCGACACCGACTACTCCGGCCCGCCGCCGCCCGACCGCATCGAATCGGTCAGCCGCCGGCTGGTCGAATCGCTGCAACCCGAGGGAAGCAGCCGCCCCGTCGTCCGCCAGGTGTGGCAGCGCAAAAAAACCAAGGCCAACCTGAGCATGCTCCCCGTGCGCGTGCTGCTCGACAACGATACCAGCGACAAGGCCACGATCGTCGAAGTCTTCGCCCCCGACAAAACCGGCCTGCTGTACGTGATCACCCGGACGGTGTTTGAACTTGGCCTCTCCGTAGTCGCCGCGAAGATCGGCACGTACCTGGATCAAGTCGTGGACGTGCTCTACGTCACCGATGCACAGAGCGGCGAAAAGATTTTCGACCCGCCAAGGCTGGATGAGATCCGGCGGCGATTGGTGGAGGCGATTGAGAGCTTTGAGCAAGAGTGAGCGGATTGGCGCTAGCCACCGGTCCGTGCGGCCCCATTACTCAGTACGCAGTACTCAAAACTCACAACTCAGTACTCAGTACTCAGTACTCAGTACTCAGTACTCAGTACTCAAACACGCGCTGCACCGCCGGCTGCCCATACTCCGCTCCCCCGGTGAGCACCGTCATGTTCGGTAGCGGCTGGCAAGTGCCGGGACTGTGGGTGTGGCCGCAGAGCACGGTCAGCTTTCGCTCGGGATGCCCGGCCATGATCTCCAGGCACGCCTCCCCGACCGCCAGGCAGGTGAAGTGGGGCGACCATTCTTCATCGGACGTGCGGCCGTCGTACCAGCAGGCGGCCAACAGCGGCGGCACGTGCGTGAGCAGCAGTACATGCTCGTTCTCGGCCAAAGCCGCCGGCAGCACCTGGCGGATATGCTCCGCCGCCTCGTCTCCCAACGCCCGCAGCTTGGGCAGCCGCTCTTGCTTCGAGCAGTTCGCCAGTTCGGCGATCAGCCGATAGTCGTTCATCATCACCAGCGAACGCTCATAGTCCCCCACGCGGACATCGGCCCAGCCGTCGTGGCCGATCAGGCCCACGCCGGGAGCGAGCCGCACGACGCCCCCGGACGTCACGCCGCCCGTGGTCAGATAATGCAGCCGGGGCCGCAGCCGGCACAATTCATCCACCGCGCGGCGCACGCCGGCGATCGAACCGTGATAGAAGTCGTGGTTGCCCAGCACGAAATAAATCGGCACTGCCAGCACGTCGTCGATCCGGGCCAATTGCCCAATCACGTTGCGCGCCTCGCCGATATCGCCCCCCAGCAGCACGGCGTCGGGCCGGGCGGCGGCCAAGTCCTCCAGAAACACGTCGGTTTCCTGGGGGGAGAGAAAGTTCAGATGGATGTCGGTGAGCCAGAAGGCACGCATTTTAGTACCGAATTCGCAGGATTGCCACGACGACGCAAGTAAAGCTTATTCCAAGGAGCATAAGAATGCCCAATAAAAGCGCTAGCGCGGCAGCGGATGCGACGATTACCGCGATGATGTTGGTTCCCTTGTCCTTGATCCGATCTCCAAATCGGTCGAGCAATCCAAGCACGATCAGCGATCCCACAGTAATAAGCACGCCGAGACTGAATGGCCAGAGAATATCTCGCAGAATTCCCGCCGCGCGAGCGAGCGCCAGATCGATTGTCAAAAACAAAAATCGTCTTTGCGCGTCTTTGCGTCTTAGCGCCTTTGCGTCAAACTCCTTCAATACCGCACGCAAGGTCACGCCCGGCAGGCGAGACCTACTTAATCACCACTTTACTTTCCGCGCCGGCCACTTCTTGCACATACCTTGGCACGGCGTAGCCCGGCAACATGCCGCGCAGTTGCTCGACCAGCGCAACGCCCAAATCCGCCGCCACCTCAAAATGCGCCGCCCCCGCCACGCGGTCGAGCTGATGCAGGTAATACGGCATCACCCGCAGATCGACCAGCCGCCGCGACAGCTCGGCCAACACCTCCACATCGTCATTTACGCCGGCGAGCAGCACCGCTTGATTGAGCACTGGCACCCCGGCGTCGACCAGCCGGCCGAGCGCCGCGCCGGTTGCCCCGTCCAACTCGGCCGGGTGGTTGGCATGCACGACAACAATCGGCGTCAGCCGCGTGCCGCGCAGCCAGCCGAGCAGCTCGTCGCAGACGCGGCTGGGGATCACGATCGGCAGCCGGGTGTGAACCCGCAGCCGCTGCATGTGGGGGATGGCGGCCAGTCGCTCGGCCAGTGCGGCCAGCCGCTCGTCGCGCAGCGTGAGCGGATCGCCCCCGCTGAGGATCACTTCGTCGATGGATCCGTCGTCGGCAATCTCCGCCAGGGCCGGCTCCCACTCGGCCATGCCGCGGGGGACCTCTTCATAAGGGTAGTGCCGGCGGAAGCAGTAACGGCAATGGACGGCGCAGGCCCCAGTTGTTACCATCAACACCCTGGTGCGATACTTGGCGAGCAGCCCGGGGCCGCGCAGGGCCGCGGCGTCGTCCACCGGGTCGGCGATAAACCCGGCCACCGGCGTCAGCTCGTCCCCCAGCGGCAGCACCTGCCGCAACAGCGGATCGTGCGGGTCACCGGGTCGCATGCGGGCCACGTATTCGCGCGGCACGAGCAGCGGAAACTGGCGGGCCGCACGCAACGCATCCGGCAGCAGCGACTCCGGCAGCCCGAGCAGCCGGCACAGCTCGGCCGGATCGCGGATCGCCTGGCGGAGCGACTGCTGCCAGCGCGGCGCAGCGGCCAATTCGCGCGACAAATCGCTAACGACATCATCCGGCCCTGGGGCTACAATCTCCATCGCCGCAGCATAACCCACCCGACCGTGAATATGTAGACAGGAAGCACATTGTGGCTACGTTCAATACCAGCGAATTCAAGAAGGGCTTGAAGATCCAGATCGACGGCGACCCGTACTTGATGATCGAGTGCAACTTCGTCAAGCCGGGCAAAGGGCAGGCCCTGTACAAGTGCCGCATCCGCAACCTGGTGCGCGGCACCACGATCGACCGCACCTGGAAGAGCGGCGACTCCGTCGAGGCGGCCGACGTCTCCGAAATCGAGGGCCAATACCTCTACCGCGCGGGCGAAAAGTTCGTCTTCATGGACACCACCAGCTACGAGCAATACGAGCTGACGCCCGAGCAGGTAGGCGACGCCTGGATTTACCTCAAGGACGCCACGCTCTGCAGCATCGTGCTGTTCAACGACACGCCGATCACCGTCTCGCCACCGAACCATGTGAACCTGAAGGTGGAATACTGCGAGCCCGGCACCCGCGGCAACACGGCCACCAACGTCACCAAGCCGGTGAAGGTGGAAACCGGCGGCGAGATCCAATGCCCCTCGTTCGTCAACATCGGTGACATCATCCGCGTGGACACGCGGACGGGGGAGTATGTGGAGCGGGTGAAGGAGTAATTGGGGATTGAGGATTGGGAATTGAGGATTGGAGAGTAGAAGTAGTCGTTCAGCGCGGAGTTCGGGTTTCGTCAATTCTCAATTCTCAATTCCAAATCCTCAATCTTCCTAACGGTACGCTCCGCGTACTCTACCACTCGTGCCCGCCGACTATCTCCCCTCCGCTGATTGGCCCCGGCTGGCGCTGCGGGCGATACTCTTGCGCCTCGTGCGGCAATTCTTCGACGAGCGAGGATTCCTCGAAGTCGAGACGCCGCTGCTCTCGGCCGACACGGTAGTGGACCGTCATATCGACCCCCTGTCTGTCGTGTTGTTCGATGACGCTCGGCGGCCCGACGTTGGCCGGCGGATGTGGCTGCAAACTTCGCCCGAATTTCATATGAAGCGGCTGCTGGCCGCCGGGTCGCCGGCGATCTATCAGGTCACCCGCTCGTTTCGCGGCGGTGAGGTAGGGCCGCTGCACAATCCTGAGTTCACGATGGTCGAATGGTATCGTCCTGGAGACTCGATGGCCGAGGGAGTATCGCTGCTGTCCGATCTGTGCGAGACGCTGCTCGCCCGCGGCCCGGCCGAGCGGCTCACGTATCGCGAGGCGTTTGAAAAACACGCGGGCATTAATCCGCACGCCATGGACGCGGCCCAACTGCGCCTGGCGGCCGTGGCCAGCGGCGTGGTCGCACCGGTATCGCTCGGCGACGATCGCGATGGCTGGCTGGACTTGCTGATGTCGCAGATCGTCGGCCCGCGGCTGGGGCGCGAGCAGCCGGCGATTGTCTGCGATTTCCCCGCCAGTCAGGCGGCGCTGGCCGTAGTGCGCGATGAAAATCCGCTCGTCGCCGAGCGGTTCGAGCTGTTCGTCGACGGCATCGAACTGGCCAACGGCTATCACGAGCTGACCGATCCGGCGGTGCTACGCGAGCGGATCGCAGTGGCCAACGAGCAGCGCCAGTCCGACGGCAAGCCGCCGCTCCCCCCCGACAGCCGCCTCCTCCAAGCCATGGACGCCGGCCTCCCCCCCTGCTCCGGCTGCGCCCTGGGTTTCGATCGCGTCGTAACGTTGGCCGCCGGCGCAACAAGCATCGGCGACGTCATGGCGTTTCCGATTGATCGGGCATAGCCCCGCGCGACATAGCCCCGGGCTCCGCCCGGGGGTTAACCGGCCAGCCACCGCAAGTGGTTTGAACCGCCGCGAATTCTAAACATGGTGCCACCGTGCAGTACGGTAGAGCGGCGCAACCCCCGGGCTCAGCCCGGGGCTATGACGCGCCGCATTCAAACACGCGGGAAAATCCTTGCCTTACGATCCTGGCTCGGCGAGAATGCACGGCGTGGACGCTCAAACCACGCCCCGCGGATTGAGTCATGTTTGCCCCTCAACCAGCTTTGGTCCGCCCGCGAATCTCCGTGCCGGATGTTGCCGGATCGCAACTCTTGCACGACGAGGTGCAACTGCGCATTGATGCGCAGCGGCCTGGGTTGATCGAACTCGATGGCCCTCCTGGCTGCGGCAAAAGAGCGGCGCTGGCCGATCTGGCTTTTCGCTTCGCCGATCATCCGTTTCTGGTGTTCGCCGATCGACCGACTGCAACGGAATTGGAATCGTTGTGGACGATCTCTTCGCTTCGATTGGTGATCTACGTGTCGAATGGGATCAGGCCGCAAAGGAACGACGACTTCGAGCGCTGGCGGATCGCCCCTTGGACGCGGGACGAGTGCATTGAATATCTGCTCGCTGCCACCCGGCACAATGCACGTCGGTGATGCGCCGCGTGCTGGCGGACGCCAATTGGACTGGCTTGGAGGGGACCGACTATTTGTGCCGCATCGCGCTGGATCAACTGGCGCAGGACGAATCCTTGCCGGGGGCCAAAGCGGCGTTGTGGCGTGACATGAAGCTTCAGTTGGCTACGCCCGAGGACCGTAGTACCGCCGGCGCCTGGGCGCTGGTGATGATGCTGGGTTCCGATGCGCCGCAGCCGGCCTTCACGAAAATGGCGCAGTCCGGCATCCATCCGCAGACCCGCGACATGCTGCGCTATCCCCTGGTGCAGTCGTTGCTCGCCGCGGATTATGTGGCGGGTGAAGTGAGCCGCGATCCGGCGTCGATTCTGTTGAGGGAACTACTGCCCGAGCCGCTGATTCGCGACACGGCGGCCCAATTGCGAAACGATCCCCAGGCGCTCGTCAACCTGCGAAACGTGCTGACCGGCGCCGAGTTGGAACTCCAAGCCACGGCCGCCAGTCTGCTGCACGCTGTCAGCGGCAATTGGAAGCCCAGCCGCCGCCGCGCGCCGCAACTCGCCGGCGCCCATCTGCCGGGCGTGCAGTGGCACGGCATCCGCCTCGTGCAATTGGATATCTCCTGCGCGAACCTGACCGAGGCCGATCTGAGCGAAGCAAGGTTGAAGGACGTTACCGCGCTGAGTGCGGATTTGTATCGTGCTCGGCTGCACGGTGCTTCGCTCACGCGGCTCGTGGCGACGAAAGCACTCTTCTGCGATGCCGACTTGTCGTTCGTCCGGGCGCCGCAAGCTGAGTTTCAATTGGCCGACTTGCGCGGCGCCAATTTGGAAGGAGCGCTGCTGACAGACGCGACGTTCGAGGGAGCCTTGCTGCAAGGCGCCCGCTTTCGCCGCGCCAATCTGACTCACGCCTGCCTGGGTGCGGCGATTCTCGACGACGCTGAATTTTCCGGCGCGGATTTGTCGAGGGCCGACTTGCCGGGCGCCGTATTACGCGTGGCCGATTTCACCGGCGCCCAGTTCGCCCACGCCAACCTGACCGCCTGCGACCTGGAAAACATGCGGCTCCCCGGCGCCAATTTCGACCACGCCGACATGTGCGGATCTCTTTTGACGGGCAGCCACATGCCCAGCGCGAAGTTTCGCGGCGCCGACCTGCAGCGCACCGGCTTGGCCGAGATCGAATGGGAGCGGGCCGACCTGCGCGGCGCGGACTTGCGCGGAGCGACGTTTCACCTCGGCTCGTCCCGCAGCGGGCTGGTCGACAGCCCCATCGCGTGCGAGGGAAGCCGCACCGGCTTCTACACCGACGAGCTGCACGAGCAGGACTTCAAGTCCCCCGAGGAAATTCGCAAGGCGAACCTGTGCGGCGCCGACCTCTACGGAGCCAACATCGAAGGGGTCGATTTCTACCTGGTCGACCTCCGCGGCGCTCGGTACTCCTGGGAGCAGGAGCAGCACTTCCGCCACTGCGGAGCGATTCTGGAGACGCGGGTGTAGGTTCCGCCAGCTTGCGCGAACAAGTTATGACAGCACGAGAACGGACGCCGTCGCGTCTAATTCAAACGCTCGCAAGTTGCTAATCCGCGCCCGCAGCAGTTGTTCCATTGCAGTAGTGGCGCAATTTCCCATACGGATCCAGATCACCTTGGGAGGATGGCCGTACAGCAGCGATCTTTGCTCGAAATCTGAATCCTTGGAAACAATTGTCAATTGCTGTTGCACTGCGTATTCCCAAGTCGCCTGATCGTCGGCGGTCTGGAGTCCGATGTCTCGAACTTGGACGGATTGGGGGTATTCGACAGCCAGTCGCGTCACGAGGCGTTGCGACAGATTCTGGTCGAACAGCAACTTCATCCTGGAGGCACCACGTTGAGCCGCCGCTCGCGGTCAGCGGCAAACGCCAAGCAGGCGCGAATGTCGTCGGCGGTGAGATCAGGAAAGTCCATCACGATTTCCTCGACGGTCATGCCGCCAGCCAGATATTCAAGCACGTCGGTGACGGTAATTCTCAGGCCGCGCACGCACGGCTTCCCGTTGCGCTGTGCGGGATCAATCGTGATGAATTGCTGGTAGTCCATTACTTCAGCCTATTATTCGCCGCCTCTAAGAGTCAACCTCGATGGCCTTGCGTGTCTTGCGTGTCCAAACGCGATCCCGCCCGACAGAATGCATCTATTGGCGTTCGTAGCACTGAAAGTTGTATCTCAGCGATGACGCCGCGTCGGTTTGCACCGGACCATCTTCCACCAGCCGCCACTCTGCCACGTTGAACTCGGGGAAGAACGTGTCCCCCTCGATCACGGCATGGACGCGGGTCACATGCAGGCGGTTTGCCAGCGGAAGCGCTTCGCGATAGAGGCTGGCTCCGCCGATGACAAAGACTTCATCATCGGTCGGCGATGAACCCCCAGCCGCCAGTCGCAACGCCTCGTCCAAACTGCCTGCGACTTCCGCGCCCACGGCCCGAAACTCCGGGTTACGGCTCACCACGATCGAGCGCCGGCCGGGCAATGGCCGGCCCAGCGAGTCCCAGGTGCGACGGCCCATGAGGATGGCGTGCCCCATCGTTAGTCGCTTGAAACGCTTGAGGTCTTCGGAAATGTGCCACGGCAGCGTGCCGCCGCGCCCGATAACACCGTTTTCCGCCATGGCGACGATGATCGAAAGCGGCATGGGACACGGGGCTTTCGGCTGTCAGCTATCGGCTGTCAGCTTTTTCGTACGGTGGCTTGGCGTTTTCAACTTCTTGCCGACGGCTGATAGCCGATAGCCGACAGCCTTCCCTCACACCGCCACCGGCGCCTTAATATGCGGGTG
>JAIOQB010000514.1 GCA_021413585.1 Planctomycetia bacterium | reverse complement strand
GTGCCGGACGCGCTGTTCTGGGACACAGACTCACCGTACAAATACATGCGGGTTGATCCGCATCCGTCGTACGACTACGTGATCTTCGGCGGCGAAGATCACAAGACCGGACAGGTGACGGAAACGCAGCAGTGCTTCGATCGTTTGGAACGGGCGCTGCACAGCGTGCTGCCGAGGGCGCAGGTCGACCGCCGCTGGTCGGGCCAAGTGATCGAGACGAACGACGGCTTGCCGCTGATTGGCGACATCGCCGAGCGGCAATTCATCGCCACCGGGTTTGCCGGAAACGGCATGACGTTCGGCACGCTCGCCGGCTTGATGGCCCGCGATGCGGTGCTGAAGCGAGACAACCCGTGGCAGGAATTGTTTTCGCCCGATCGCAAGAAGATTCGGGGCGGAACCTGGCGGTATCTCAAGGAGAACGTCGACTTTCCGTTTTACTTCCTGTGCGATCGGCTGGCGCCGGCGGAAGCGGAGTCAACCCGCGCTGTGGGGCGAGGCGAAGGGATGGTGCTGAAGATCGATGGCGAGCACGTTGCTTGCTCGCGCGACAAAGACGGCAAGTTGACGCAGGTTTCCGCAGTCTGCACGCACATGGGTTGCCTGGTGCGGTGGAACGGCGCGGAGGAGAGTTGGGACTGCCCTTGCCATGGCTCGCGGTTCAAGCCTGACGGCAAGGTGATCGCCGGTCCGGCCGAGACTCCGCTGGAGCCCATCGGCAAGATGAAGGCGACGCCGAAGAAGGCGGTATCGGCGCCGGCGCGGCGAAATCGCAGCCGCACGCGCGCCAGTGGTGCCGCACGGCGTGGATCGTCGCATCCCAAGTAACGGGCAGGATTGCTCTCGAATGGCAAAGCTTCTCTGTGTCATTAGCCCCGCCATTTTGTTGCGCCCTGCAATGAACTAAACTAGTTGCCTTGCAGGAACCCAGCAGCATGCCAGCCAACTCTCCACTTGCCGACCCTCGCCGCGCCGTCGAGTCGCGCTACTCGATGCTGCTCATCGCGGGAGCCGGACTTGCGCTGGCCTTGTTGGTGGTGAATATCTCGCTGACTTATCGCAACACCCGGCAGTTGCAGGCCGACACATTGTGGGTGGCCCACACGCATGAAGTGATCGGGGGGCTAGAGAACGTCTTGTCGCTGGCCAAAGACGCCGAAACTGGAATGCGGGGTTATATCATTAGCCGCGAGCCGGAGTACTTGGAGCCCTACAACGCCGCGGTTGTCGCGATTGACAAGCAAGTGGACAACGTGCAGCGGCTGACCAAGGACAATCCGCAGCAGCAGGCCCAGTTTCCGGAGCTGCGGCAACACCTGACGGCCCGATTGAAGGTGCTGCAGGAGGCTCTTGCGCTGATCGAGAAGGGGCAATTTGACGCGAACCGCCAAAAGAACCCGCCCACCGGCCGCGGCAAGCAGGAGATGGACGCACTGCGGGGCGTGATCGGCGAAATGATCGAGCATGAGCGAGGACTGCTGCGAGATCGACTGCAGATTTCGCAGCAAACCTATCAGACGGCTGTCATCACGGGCCTGCTGACAGGGATTTCCGCCCTGGCGGCGATCACGGGTTTTTTGATCCTCGTGCGTCGATTTCTCGCGGCGCGCAGCAAGGCCGCGTTTATTATCGCCGAGCAAGCCGAACGGCTGCGGACCACGCTAGCCAGCATCGGCGATGCGGTAATCACCACGGATATGAACGGCTGCATCAGCAATATGAACGCCGTGGCCGAATCGCTCACCGGCTGGACGAACGCCGACGCCGTCGGACTATCTCTCGACGTCACGTTTCACATCGTCAACGAGGAAACGCGGCAGCCGGTGAGCAACCCAGCGATGCGGGCCTTGAAAGAAGGCGTCGTCGTCGGGCTGGCCAACCATACGATCCTGATATCCAAAGACGGCACGGAACGACCGATCGACGACAGCGCGGCGCCGATTCGCTGCAAGGAAGGTGTGATTGTCGGCTGCGTGTTGGTGTTCCGCGACATCACCGAGCGTAGACGGGCCGACGAGGCGCTGCGCAATAGGGAGCGCCAATTCCGCACGCTGGCCGATTCGATTCCGCAGTTGGCCTGGATGGCCAGTCCGAATGGGGAGGTCTTCTGGTACAACCGCCGCTGGTTTGAATTCACAGGCACCACGCTGGAGCAGATGGCGGGCTGGGGCTGGCAGTCGGTCCACGACCCGCACGAATTGTCCCGCGTGCTGGATAAGTGGAAGGAGTCGATTGCCACCGCCCGCCCGTTTGAAATGGTGTTTCCGCTCAAGGGGCAGGATGGCGAGTATCGGCAATTTCTCACGCTGGTGCGGCCGCTGCTGGACGAACAGGGCCAGGTGGTCCGCTGGTTTGGCACCAACACCGACGTTACCGAGGCGAAGCGGGCCGAAGAGGAAGTGCGCGAGTCGCGTTCGCGATTGGAGTCGACCTTGGTGGCCGGCGAAGTCGGCACCTGGGAGTTCGACATCGTCCATAATATCGTGCGCGTCGACAAGAATCTTGCTTTCATGCTTGGCATGCCCGAAAAAGCCGGCACTGGGGGCCCGATCGAAGAGTACATGCAGGCGATTCATCCGGATGATCGCCCACGCGTGGCGGAAGTGATCGAGCGCGCCACGCAGAGTGGCGAGCGATATGAGGTGGAGTTTCGCCTCGTGGCTCCCGACTCGACAATCCGCTGGATGGTGGCCCGAGGGCGCATCGAGCAGGACGCGACGGGCCGCGCCGTGCAAATGCCGGGCGTGGTGGTGGATGTTACCCAGCGGCGGCTGGCCGAGGACGATCGGCACAAGTTTGTCACACTGGCCGAAACCATCACGGATTTTGTCGGCATGTGCGATTTGAGCGGGAAGGCATTTTATGTTAACGACGCCGGCATGAGGATGGTCGGGCTCGATAGCCTGGCGCAGTTGCAGAACACGCCGGTTCAAGAGTTCTTCTTTCCGGAAGACCAGCAAACCATCCTCCACGAATTCTTTCCCGCCGTGCTGGAGAAAGGAGATGGCGAGATTGAAGTCCGCTTTCGCCACTTCAAGACAGGGCACGCCATCTGGATGCTGTACAAGGTCGTTGCGCTGACAGATTTCCAGGGAAGCCGCGTCGGGCTGGCGACAGTCAGCCGAGACATCACGCAACGTCGCCAACTGGAAGACAACCTGCGGCAATTGGCGTCTGACTTGTCGGAAAGCAGCCGCCGCAAGGATGAGTTTTTGGCGACGCTGGCCCATGAACTGCGCAATCCACTGGCGCCGATCCGCAACGGCTTGCAACTGATGAAGTTGGCGCAAGGGGATGCCCAATCGATGGAGCACGCCCGCGCGCTGATGGAGCGGCAGCTTGTGCAGTTGGTGCGGCTGGTGGACGACCTGCTCGACGTGAGCCGGATCACCCGCGGCAAGATCGACCTGCGCCGCGAGCGCGTCGACCTGGCGTCGATCATTCAGCAGGCGGTGGAGACGAGCCGCCCCGCGATCGAGATGGCGCGGCAGGCGCTCACGGTGACGCTGCCGCCGCAGCCCATGTTTCTCCATGGCGACGCGGTGCGGTTGGTGCAGGTGTTCAGCAATTTGCTCAATAATTCCTGCAAATACAGCGAGCCCGAAGGACACATCACCGTGACCGCCAAGCGGCACGATAAGCAGGTGGTGGTCTCCATCAAAGACACGGGCATCGGCATTCCCGCGGAAATGCTGCCGCGGATCTTTGAAATGTTCACGCAGATTGACCAATCGCTGGGGCGATCGGGGGGCGGACTGGGAATCGGCCTGACGCTGGTGCAACGACTTGTCGAATTGCACAATGGATCGGTCAGCGCCGCGAGTGCGGGAGCCGGGCACGGCAGCGAGTTCACCGTGCGGCTGCCGATTTTGGAGGACGAGCCACAGCCGCTAAGCGGCCAGGAGGCGGGCGAGCCGAGCGTGACCAGCGGCCGGCGGATTCTGGTCGTTGACGACAATCGAGATTCGGCCTCGTCGCTGGCTATGTTGCTGAAGCTGACAGGGAACGAGACACAGACGGCATTTGATGGCCTGGCGGCGCTGGAAGCCGCGGAAAATTTTCAGCCCGACGCCGTGCTGCTCGACATCGGGCTGCCGCAGCTCAATGGCTATGAAGTGGCGCAAAAAATACGGGAGCAAGCGTGGGGCAAAAACATGGTGCTGATCGCGCTGACCGGCTGGGGGCAGGACGAGGATCGCCAACGCTCCAAAGAGGCCGGCTTCAACAGCCACATGGTCAAGCCCGTCGATCATGCCGCCCTGGCCAAACTGCTGGCCGATTTATTGCCCGTGCCGGGGTGATTCGTGCATAGCCCCGAGCTCCGCCCGGGGGTTGCAGCACCAGCCAGCCCGACCTGTGGAACAGCTCACTAGCCCGAAGCGCAAGCCAGGGGGCACTTCTCTAAATCCCAACCTTCGCGATTCCGATTTCGCTGCTCTGAGATTGCGGCTTCAACCAACAAGCGTTGCACTCGGGGATCGAAGTTCTACGAAGGAGGCGGAGCCTCCAAGCCAGTGCGTTTCCAGGCAGAGCCTGGGAACGAGAGAACGAGAAAGGCTTATGTAAGATCGACGGTCTTGGCCTTGTAATCGACGTCCAAGCGGTGACCATCCAAGAGCATCGTTCCGAGCAGTGGATACTCCCCCTCGTTGGCAACAATTTGCGTCTCGTAGGTATTGCCGAACCAAAAAACAGGCGTAGGTTTCCAACTCGACACACTGGCCATCCGCTAAAATAGCTTCAGCCGACGACTCCATCACTAATCCCAGCTCCGCGATCTGTTTGCGAGGTATCGCCAAACCTCCGTTGAATGCGGTGTCTATCCACACCATGATCTCATGGCGAGTCCCGTCGCGCGTCGCAGAAATCGGAACGCTCAGCAACGCTCGCAACTGCTGGTCCACCACTCCCTTCACAGTTGCGCCACTCCGATGTGGAACGCCGCGCGATGGCCGATTTTGATCGTGTGGGACAGGCGCGACGGATACTTCGTTCGGGCCGACTTCACCGCGTCATCAAGCGTATCGCCCAGGAAGTACTCCCCTGATTCAGGTTCGATCGCAACGAACCGATCCAGGTGCTGCGATTCCAGGTCCGCTTGCAGTTGCGCGGCGTAAATCTGCCGGGCACGCTCAATGACG
Source organism: Planctomycetia bacterium (assembly GCA_021413585.1). Lineage (GTDB taxonomy): Bacteria > Planctomycetota > Planctomycetia > Pirellulales > UBA7805 > JAIOPX01. The sequence goes on along the minus strand of JAIOQB010000514.1, from coordinate 13,378 downwards.
GATTTTGTCTCGGGTGACACCATTGTTCGCTCCCTTCCTGGCGGTTAAACCATGCTCAATAATTGTATGCCAAAAGCCCTATGATGGCAGGGGATGTTCCCGCGGTCTTAAATCAAGCTACAAGGTAATAGCCGAATTCTTGGGGCGAGAGGAAAAGTGAAAGGTCGCAGGACCAACACCCTCGTCCCTGATTTTCGCCTCCGTCCGTGTGCCACTGGCTTTGCCGGTGCTAGCGCAACCAACAAGCCCTGCACCCGGGCCCAAGGATCGAGGTAGGAGGCGGAGCCTCCAAGGCAGTGCGTTCCCAGGCGGAGCCTGGGAACGAGAGTTAAGGCCGCGCCAGTTCCTTCAACACCTCCCACGCAAACTCCGTTGCCCGCGCGGTGATGCCAAAGTCCATTGCGTCCGCCGTGTCCCCCATCTGGTGCAGATGCGGCACGTAGTAACCCTTTTGATACGTCATGATCGTCAGGCCGGGGACGCCGCGCGAGAGAAACGACAGGCCGTCGGTCGGCGTGGGGGGGGATTTGGCCACGGCGCCCGGCAGGCCGACGCGCTGGCCCGCCTCTGCGGCGCGCTGCAATAGCGCCTTAGGGTAATGAAACTGCGGGCCGCTGAGCGAACTGTCGGTGGTGATGCAGTGCGGCGCGCCGTAGCCCAGCGTGTCGAGGTTGAGAAAGCGAGTCGGCGTCGCGGCGAGGATCTCCTTGTTCGCGTCCAGCCAGGCGGCGGTGCCGATCGAACCCACCTCTTCGCTTCCTGGCAGTAGCACGATCAATTCCACGTCGGACTGCGCGTCCGGCGGCGTCTGCTCCCGCCAGCGTGTGGCGAGTACCAGCGCGGCGGCGGCACCCGTGGCGTTGTCGCATGCGCCGGGCACGAAACGTCCGATCGCCCATTGTCCCAGCACCAGCGCCGCGCCGGCATAGTAAATCCCCAGCGCATACGAAACATACACGCTCACTTCGACGCCGCAAAGTTGCAAGATGCCCAACACGATCTGTGCGAACATATACAGCGTCAGCACGATCATCGGCGACCGGGCCGGCCCGGGCACTGGGCCTAGCAGGCTACTGAAGGTTTTGACAATCAGCTTATCCCAGATCAGCCCGGCACGCTGCGTGTCGATGTGGCCACACACCACCACGCGCCGGCGGGCGTTGCCGCTAATGGCGGGGATGCGGCCCACAGCGCTGCTCGATCGCGATGTCGGAAGCAAACGAGTCAACACAATTCCACGCGTGGTCGTTTCAATGAAAAACGACGCCAGGGCGAAGACGCTCACCAGCACCGACAACGCGGCGCTCCACGGCAGCAGCGCCAAACCCAACGCGGCGACTAGCACATGCACGAGAATCCGCCCGCCGAGTGACGTGCAACTGCGGAAGTGTTCCTTGTGCGCTTCGATGCCCGCGGCGTGCAATTGCTCGACCAGATAGTCGGCCGCCCGCTCTTCGTTGGGCGTGGCCGAGCCGCGATGCCCTAGTCCCGCCAGGCTGCGCACATGCCGCTCAAGTTGAGTGCGAGTATTCAGCGCGAGATCTGCGGAATCACTTTCCGCGGCGTCGATGGCTTGAGAGTTCAATTCGGTGGTGTCCGTTGGGGAGGGTGCGAGGGAGAGTTGCGATTCTAGGCTGGCAGACAGTGCCGGTAAAGCGACGCGGTCCGGCCGCCGGCTGCCTACCTGTAAATATGGCTCGAATTGGTGTGCGGCGAGATCGGAATTAATAAACGGCCTGGCGTTTAAATTCCCGCGACGGGTGAACAGAGATGCTTTGGCGGCGGTTGCTTCCTTCTCCCCGTGGCGGTGATAAGATGAAGGTCATGCAGGCCCTCAAGTCATTTACGCTGCTCCGTGTGCTTACCGTTGTGACGGTGGTGTTGATTTGGAAGGTGACCGCCAGCGTCGTCATTGAATACCGAAACTATTGGCCCCCCAACTTTGAGTCGGACTTTTTGCGTGGGCGGGAGGCGTATTTCTGGGGGCCGTACCGCTGGGTGTTCTACGTTCACTTGATCTCCGGGCCGCCGACGCTGATTCTGGGCACGATCCTCGTCAGCGAGCGTTTTCGACGCTGGGCGCCGGCCTGGCACCGGCGGCTGGGACGCGTGCAGGGAATTCTGATTCTGCTGTTCGTGGCCCCCAGCGGACTGTGGATGGCCTACTACGCGGCGACCGGCGCGATCGCCGCCGCCGGCTTGGGTTCGCTGGCCATCGCCACGGCGGTGTGTGTTGCGCTGGGGTGGCGGTCGGCAGTCAAACGCCAGTTCGTCAGCCACCGACTTTGGATGTGGCGCACGTTTCTGCTGCTCTGCTCGGCCGTGGTGATCCGGATGATCGGCGGCCTGGCGACCGTGACGCATTTCGACGCGCTGTGGTTGTACCCTGTTTCGACCTGGGTAAGCTGGATCACGCCGCTTGTGGTGTATGAAACGATGCGGATACTGAAATTGCCCGTGGGCCGTGTGAGTGCCTGGGGCTGAACGGTGCGCAGCTAGGTAAAGCTCCAGGTGCATCGCTCGATGTGAGCGGCACGGCGCTAGCCGCCGGTCCCACGGAGAACTCCGTCCCACTAAGACCGGTGGCTAGCGGGCTAGCGCCATTCCGCTCACTAGCCCGAAGCGCAAGCGAGGGGGCACAAGTTTCCGCCCTCCACTAAACGGAGGGGAAACCAGCTATGATAGTGACACAGCGCACGCCGTTGATGCGCTGCAATACCCGGTAATCCTTGAGGCGGTTCCGATGAAATGTTTGCCCGGCATTCTGGTTGCTCTGCTGCTGATGGCGCCGGTCGCGCTGCATGGCGACGATGCGGCGCCCACGAAAGACGTTGCACCGGCCAGCCCGTCGGCGCGAGCATATCCCCCGCCCCCGCCCGCCGTGGTCGACATCACCGTGCCGACGCTCTACTTGAAAGGGACCGGCGGCTCGGTGGTCAATCCGAAGTCGAAGAAAGAGCGGCAGGAGCAACTCGAGCCGGTGCGGGATTTCAGCGACACCGTCAGCAGGATGTCCAATTGGTACATCGCGGAACGTGACGCCAAGGCGGCCCAGTGCGGACTCGCCTGGTTGCACGCCTGGGCGGACCACGGCGCCCTGCTGGGCCAGCTCAAAACCGTGCGCGACAAAGAGAGCGGCCACGGGGGCAACGCCGCCGAAAATAGCCAGATGCGGTTTCTGGCCGACGTGGCCCTGGCTTACCTCAAACTGCAATCGTCGGCCACGCCGCAGGATCGGGAAGCGATCAACATTTGGCTGGGAAAGCTGGCCGCTCGAGTCCAGACGTTCGATCGCGGCGTGGAAGTGAAACGTCGCAACAACAATTACTTCAAGAGCGGCGTGGCGCTGATGGCCACCGGCATCGCCATCAAGAATCCCGAGTACATTGCCGAGGGGAAGCGAACGTACGACTTTGCGGTCGCCCAAATTGAAGACGACGGCACGCTGCCGCGCGAAATGAGCCGTCAGGTCAAGGCGCTCGTCTATCACAACGCCGCCGCTTGCCCGCTGGTGGTGATGGCCGAACTGGCCCGCTCGCAGGGGCAAGACTGGTACGCCGTCCGCAACCATCGGCTCGATCGTTTGGTCAGTCGCATCGTGCAGGGCGTAAAAGACCCAGCGTTCTTCGAGGCCAGATCCGGCCACAAGCAGGTGAGCGTCCCGCCCGAACACCTGGGTTGGCTGATTTATTGGCAGCAACAATGCAAACAGCCGCAGGCTGTCACGGCGTTGCTCAAGTCGGTTGGCGGTTCCTACGACGATCCGCAATACGGGGGCGACGCGGCGATGATGGTTGAAAAGCGGTTTTTTGACGCCAAGCGTTAATCGCGGGTGTACCGGCTGCACTGGTCTAACGTCGGGCTAGTAAGCTGTTTCGCTATGCGGTGCCCCACCGGCGAGGCCACGCGTTACCCTCCTCCGGTCCTTCCCTGACAGGGACGGGTGTAAATTGCCCTCCCAGCATTGACACGGCATCGTTGTCCCACTACCCTGGCAGCAGGGACAGATGCGCGAAAGTTGAGGTAGCTTCCAGTACTGCGCCAGCATTCAACTGACGCATTCGCCGAAGAAACGGCGGCCGAACTCTCTATTCTTATCCTGACCTGCCAGAAGGCATCGGTGCCTTCTTCCACCTTAGGCTGACTATAGTCGCCCGGTGGGAGATGCTCCAGATGCCTTTTTTTGTTTTTGCAACGGCAGGCACGCGCCGGGGCTCGCCGGGCTGGGTTTGGTCACGTCTTCTTCTCGACATTCTCGCTAGTTCGATTGGCCACTGCAACATCAGGTTGCGGCGGCCAAGGGGGCGTAAGTCGGTTCGGATTGCCGATCTTTACTCATCAAAATACAGGAACAGGAACTTGATTCATGGCACGATTCAATCGCCCAACTGCACGAAGAGAATCGCTGACGCCGGCCACTTCATTTTGGTTGGCCGCGTTGCTTGTTGGCGCGGTGACGAGCGTTCCAATTCATTCCGCCGATGCGGCTCCTCCGATCCCCGGCAGCTCGCGGCTGGAAAGCTATACGGCGGCCGACGGCAAGGGAAGCTATGCCCTGGCCCTCTCGCCAAAAATTGACGCCGCCGCGCGCGATGCGGCCATCGTTGTGCTCATCGACACCTCCGCCAGCCAGGCGGGCGAATATCGCACTCAGGTGCTGGTGACGCTCGAGCAGATGCTCAACTCGCTTGGCCCCGGCGATAGTGTCAAGCTCGTGGCGGTGGATTTGGACGCCACGCCGCTGACCACGCAGTTTGTCTCTCCCCGCGGAACGGAAATACAGCAGGCCATTGCCCGGCTTCGCCGCCGCGTTCCCTTGGGCAGCACCGACATGGTCAAGGCGATGTCCGCCGCGGCCGACTCGTTTGCCCCCGGTAGCACGAACCGCCGCGCCGTGATCTACCTGGGCGACGGCATGAGCACCGCCAACATCCTGGGCAACGCCAAATTCGGCGAGGTGATTGTCAGGCTCGCCGACCGGCACGCACCCGTGTCGAGCTTTGCGATTGGCCCGCAGGTCGACGCCGAGTTGCTCTCCATTCTTGCCAATCAAACCGGCGGCATGTTGCTGTTGGATCATGCGGGGCGCGACATGGCGCTGACCGGCAAGGCACTGGCGGATGTTGCCCGCGCTCCGGTGCTGTGGCCGTCGCAAGCGAACTGGCCGCAGGGTTTCCAGACGGAGTATCCGCTCAAGACTCCGCCGCTGCGGACGGAGCGCGACACGATCGTGATCGGCAACGGCAAGGTCTCGGGTCCGGTGGCGGTTTCGATGACCGCCGAGCTGGATGGCAAGCCGGTATCGCTGAACTGGAATGTGCAGGGCACGGCGGGCGACGAGTCGAATTGCTACCTTTCCACGCTGGTCCGTCTGGCCTCCGCCGACGGCGGCGCGACGCTGCCGACGATCGGCACCGAAGGGTTGTTTGAAGCACGCCGCATGTTGGCCAGCGGCACGCAAACGCTCACGCGGTTGAGCCAAAACGCGCTGGCGATGAAGAACTTCGGCGCGGCCGAGCGGCTGGCCAAGCAGGCGCTGTCGAACGATCCAGAGAACGTCGGCGCGCAGGCCGTGGCCGGCGCCGCGGGCAAGGCGCTGCTAGCGGCCTCCGGCGGTCCCCGCAGTGGAGCCCCGGAACTTTCCGGCGGCGACAATCTACTGGAATCGCTTCCGCCCCCTTCGACCGACCAGATCAGCCAGGTCCAAAAGCGGATCGATCTGGCCACGCAGATATTGAAGGCCGACGTCAAGGAAGCGATGGAAAAAGGGCGCAAGCAAATGGGCCAGGATCCGAAGACTACCGAAAACGATTTGAAGCTGATGCTCGATACCGTGCGCAACACGCAGGATGTGTCGGCCGATATCAAGGCGCAGTTGATCAATCAATTGCAAAACGCCGCCCGGGAAGCCAGCCGGCTGGCCGTGATCCAGGCGGAAGACACGCGGCGGGCCGAGGAGTCGAAGGCCACCCGCAGCGAACGGCAGCGCTTGATCGAGCGAATGAGCCGCGACGAGGAACGGTTGCGCCAATTGATGGAGCGCTACGAGTCGCTGGTGAAAGAGGGACGCTACAACGAAGCGGACAAGGAAGCGGCCACGGAGGCAAAGAAGATCGCGCCCGACAACGCCACGGTGATGTCGGCCGTGCGCAGCGGCCAGTTGAAGAGCGCGTATGAAGACAATTCGGCCGTCTTCGACCAGCGCAACCGGGCGGCGGTCGCGGCACTTTATGAAGTCGAGAAATCATTCGTGCCGTTCCCGGGCGATCCGCCGATCGTGTATCCCTCGGCTGAAGTATGGGAAGAGTTGACACTGCGGCGTAAGAAATACGCCACGGTCGACTTGCAGCACACCAGCAAGTCGGAAGTGAAGATCATGGATCAGTTGAAGGAACCGACCAAGCTGGACTTCGAAGAGACACCGCTGGACGACGTGATCGATTATCTCAAGGACCTGCACGGCATTCCGATCATGCTCGACAGCAAAGCCCTGGAGGACGTGGGGGTCAGCAGCGACACGCCGGTGACGATGCGCAACGTGCGCGGCATTTCGCTCCGCTCCGCGCTCAAACTGATGTTGCGAAAGATTGATCCGACGCTGACGTACTCCATCCAAGACGAAACGCTGATGATCACCACCAAGGAAGGGGCCCAGCAAAACCTGGTGACGAAGGTTTATCCGGTGGGCGATCTCGTGGTGCCGATCTCGTACAACTTCGCCGGCGCAGGTGGGTTTAGCGGCGGTGCTCAATCCTCCGGCTTTGGCGGCGGCGCGTTCGGCGGCGGCCAAGGGGGCGGCGGATTCGTCGGTGGCCAAGGCGGCGGCCAGGGGGGCGGTGGTGGTGGGTTCGGCGGCGGTGGCGGAGGATTTGGCGGCGGCGGGTTTGGCGGGCAAGGTGGCGGCGGTGGCCAAGGTGGCGGTTTCGGCGGCTTCGGCCGGTAATAAGTGAGCCACAAGGCGCTAGCCGCGGGTTCCGTTTGTGAGCGGTTCGGCGCTAGCCGCCGGTCCTTGTTCAAGGTCAACCCGTGGGACCGGTAGCTAGCGCCAATCCGCTCACGCTCCGCAGCGCTTTGTTCAGCCCCAGGCACCCTTCGCCGATTCAATCACTTGCGATCCTGGGCCAGTTCCACGATTTGCAAGTTCTCAAAGTTCGCCGCGCCTTGATCCACGACCAGGCTAATCCAAAACGGCCCGGCGCCGCTGGCCGTCGGCAACTTGCCGATAAGCCTGTCATCAACATAGACGCGCCATTGTCCGGCGTAGTGATCAATTTTGATGTTTCGATAAACGGGGCCATCGTGGTTTGCTAACGGCGGATCGTTGACCGACGCGGTCGGCTGGAAGTTCGACTCCTTGTCGAACGCGCCGACGCGGAGACTCCCCTTCTCCAGTCGCAACCCATTGGCCCCAGTCGAGGGTAACTTCTCGCCAAAGACGATGTCGACGCGCTGCGCCTCGCGCGGGTCGACATCGAGCTGCACCCGAAAATTCTCCAACCGCTGCTCGCCAATCGTGGGCAATTCGCGCACGATGCTGGCGGCCTGCGTGGGTGCGGCGCGGCCTTGCAGAATGTAGCCTCCCTCCGCGTCGCGCCCCTGCCCCCACGATCCGCGAAAGCGAGGCTCCCAGCCGGTCAGCGTGCTGCCGTCGAATAGCGGAACCTCCCGGCCGCCGGCGGACGCGACCGGCGGTTCGGTCGCCGTTGGTCCTTGATGCCAGATTTTCGCCGCGCTCCACAACGCAGCGCCAATTCCTGCCAGGATGATCGCGACAAGAGCGATGCGTTTGCCCCAGTGTACTCGCCTTACCTTGCTCGAAACCGTCACGTCAGAAACCATCGTGCGTGTGGCGCCGGGATCGGAACCAACGGTCGCGAAAGCCGAGTCGGCGCCACCTGTGCCGGGACGCGCCGCCACGAACAGCGCCGTCTCGCCCATCGCCGCAGGCTGGTTCGCCCCCTGGATCGCCTCGTCGATCCGCGCCATCAGTTGCCCGTAATCGGCTGGCCGGTCGGCCGGATTGTCGGCCAGCATCTGCTCCACCAGCCGGACGGTGGGTGCCGACAGCAGGCCGGCCATCGTGTCCATGTGCCGCCGGTTCCCGCTGACTCGGTTGGCGACGACTTCCGTAAACGTCGCGCCGGCGAATGGCGCGCTGCCGGTCAGCATGTGGTAAAGAGTGGCGCCGAGCGAGAAAATGTCGGCGCGGTGGTCGACCGTGGAGCCGGCCAGTTGCTCGGGGGCCATGTAGCGCGGCGTGCCCATCGTCGTGCCGGCCAGAGTCAGCCGCGTGTCGTCGTTGTCGCGCGCCAGCAGAGCCAGCCCGAAGTCGGTGATCTTGGCCAGCGGCACGCCGGGCGGCAGGGCGTAACCCTCCGGCGTTTTTGTGATCAGGATATTGGCCGGCTTGATGTCGCGATGCACGATGTTCCGCTCGGCGGCGTGGGCCAGCCCGCCGGCAATCTGCCGGGCGATCCACAAGCCGCGGAACTCGTCAATCCGCGTCTCGCGCTGAATCATCTTCGCGAGGTCGAGGCCTTCGACGAGTTCCATCGCCAGGAACAGCCGGTCGGCGTTCGTCCCGCAATCAAACGCGGCGACGATGTTAGGGTGCCGCAGCCCACCGATCGTTTTCGCTTCCTGCTGAAACCGGGCCAACGCGCCGGGCGTGTTGAGCTGCGTGACCAGCACGGTCTTGAGCGCGACCGGCCGATCGAGATTGATCTGCTGCGCCCTGTAGACAATGCCCAGGCCGCCGTGGCCGATCACGTCGAGAATGCAATAGCCGGGCGCAACCTGCGAGGGCTCGACCAGCGCCGCGACGATGTCGCACTCGAGGGGCGTGAGCAAGCCCCGCTCGACCGCCAATTGCCGCACCGCCCAGCCGCTGCGGACCGCCTCGTCCGTCAGCTCGGCGGACTGCTCGGCCGAGAGATAGCCGCGCTGCACGGCAACGCCGAGCCAGTCCGTGGGCGAGTTCGTTGCGGCATCGGAGTTCATCGCGGTGGATGCCCGGGGATGGTCACTCGCCCAGCAATTTCAACTGATCCAGCATCGCTTGAATCGAAGGGCGGTCCGCGTCGCCGCTGCCAACGTAGGCAAATCGCGGCTGCCCTTGCTTGTCGAAGATGTAAGTCGACGGAAACGCCCGATTCGCCTTGATGCCGAAAAACTGCACCGCCTCCAGGCCGTCGTCCAGCAGAATCCGAAACGGCACCTTGGCGATCTGCCCTTTGTCCACGGTATCGACGCTGTTGAGAAACTCCTCAAGCTGCCCCTTCTGCCCCGGATAAACCAGCAGCACCTCCGTGTTAAGCTCCTTGAACTTGGCGTAGTTCGATACCAGCCGCGAAGTCTGCGCCCGACAGAATGGGCAGAGCGGCCGCGTGAAGCCGCGGGTGATGACCAGCAGCACGTTCTTCTTGCCGCGGAAATCGCTCAGCCTGACTTTGGCGCCGGCCGTGTCGACAAACGTCAACTCGTCCACTTTGTCCGGCACCTGCTTGTTCGTCTTGGCGTCGTCCTTGAACTTGATCTCCTGGGGATTCTCGGCCGCGGCGCCGTACGGGGACTTCGATTCGCAGCCTGCCAGGAAGATGGGGGCCAGCAGCAATAAAGATAGAACCCAGGCAGAGAAAGTGGCCGTTGTTCTCATCGGTTCACCTGCGGCGCGACACTGTCAAAGAGACGCTAAAGGATGACGGATCGCGAAAACGCGAAAACGCGAAAGAGCGTAAGAGCGAAAGCACTAAATCAAAAACTCGTTAAGTTAAGTAATGGCGCCGATGCCTTGGGGAACCTCATCGGCACCGAGTTGTTTCGAGTTTTCGCCCTTTCGCGTTTTCGTGATAGCGCTGGTCCGCATCCGAATCAGTTGCCCGATTATTGTAGCGTGTCTGCCGGTTTTTGACCGCCGGCCGAGTTGGGGCCATCCGGTCCGCGCGAGTCGAGGCGACCGGGACCGTCCGGGCGGAGCAAGGCATTTTTCTCGAAAAATGCCTGTTTTGCCCGCCAAAAACCGGGCCTGGAACGCCCTCCCGGCGACCTCCCGTAAGGTATGTTTTCATAGTGTTTTTGATCCTGCGGCACGGCTGGCCGGCTCTGCGTCAATCCAAAACGTATCGGCGTGACCAACATGGCAAACAAACGACGAATCCTGCTGGTGGATCAGCGCGTGCAATGGGCGATCATCCGGCAGTCGCTGCTGCACTGGATGTGTTTTGCGATGTCCACCGTGGCGCTGCTGTTCCTGCTGCAGTTGTTGTCGAGCGCAGGGGCGCCCAAGTCGTGGAGCGAGCACTGGCGCGCCATCCTGTCGATCTCCGCGGCAGTCGCGGCGACTTTCCTGTTGCTGTTTCCCATGTTCATCTATGATTCGCTCAAGCAAAGCAATCGCTTCGTCGGCCCGCTGATGCGGCTGCGACGGTCGCTCCGCGAGCTGGCCGAAGGGAAACCCTACCAGCCGCTGGTGTTCCGCGAGAACGATTTTTGGGCAGAGATGGCCAACGACCTGGGGCGGGCGGTGGCGCAGCTCAGTAAAGATCAGCAGCCCAGCAAACATGGCGAGGCGGAAACGCACGGCACTGAGCAGCAAAATGAAGCCAAGGCTGGCCTGGAATCGTCGAAAGTCTGACGAACAACCCACCGCTCTAGCTGCCGCCAATCAATCCCGCTGAATCGAGTCGCCTGCCGCAGTGGGCGAAAATGCTGTCACGACGGTCACCTTGTCATCTGGCGTCTTCTCGGCCGTGTGCTGTATCTGTACTCCGGCCGCCGCTGGGGTCACCGATAGTATGACCGCCGAATCGTGAGGCATGTCGTACAGGAACTCGTCGCCGTAGCGATAGCGTCCCCGCTCGACACCGGCATGCGGATAGACTTCGGTTACCTGAAAGATGGCCGCGGGGTTTTCATTCAGGCCGATCCAGCGGGTCAGCGGAATCGACGCCCGCAGCGTCTTCGTGTGCTTGATCTTTCGATCGAACCCGCCCGGGAACAAGAACAAGTAGCCACGGTCCTCCACGATGTGTGCGCTGCCGTCGATTAAGGAATAGCCGGGACATTCAAACAGGTCCCGCTTTACCTTTAAGTAACGAAGGTTCGCGGTGGCCCAGGCTCGCCACGTTTTAAGAAACTCCTGATTCTCTTTCAGAGCCAACGGTTTGAATCCTGGCCCGATTTGGCAATAGGCCGTGGTGCTCAGCGTGGCGATGACGTTGAATTGAAACGCTCTGGAGTCTTCGCCAAACAGGGCGGCGTAGTTCTTATACACCGGGCGAAAACGGTCGTTTTGATTGTGCCACGTTTCCAGCCGGTTCATGTCCGCACCGTTAGTCTCGTAGTAGCCATCGTCGGCATTGAGATGTTGCAATGCCCACGGCCCGCCGCGCTTCAGGCCGCAGTATTGCTCCAGGCACATGTTGGGATAGCGGCGGCGGAGTTCGGCCAGAAACTTTTGAATGTTCTTCCACTCTCGATAGAAATTGTCGCCGGGCAGATGCCCGTGAGTTTTGGCAAAGCACGGATCGGCGCCGATCCCTTTCGGCCCGGGGCGATACGCGGGGACTTCCCAAAAACTCATCCAGCGTCCGTCCCAGCCCCACCACCGCGGCTGATATTTTGCAAACGCCGCTTCATGGACGGCCAGCATGTGCCGCATGTAGTCGTCGCAGGCAGGGCACGACACCTTGCGGCCAAACAGGTATTCGCTCGGTTTGCCCTGCTCGTCGAGCGATCCCCACTCTGGTTTTTGATCAAACCAGATTCCCGGCAGGCTGAAGCTGCTGACATGCACGCCGTGCTGGCGGCCGTAGTCGACGAATTGCTGCATGGCGGGCGGGGCGCGGAAATCGGGCGTGAATTGGCCCGGCTTGAATTGATCGAGCAGCACCTGATGCGGCGAGTGCAGGCCGGCCGCCGGGCCGGCGGGGCCGGGGATGCCGGCAACCGCTTTGTCCACGGGAAAACCCAGCGGGTCGATCCGCATCTGCGACAGATACGGCTCGGCCCCCGGATGGTTGCCGCGACCGTACCAAGTGTGCGCCGTCATAATGTCGTGTACGCCGGCCGCCTGGAGCCGGTCGATGATCGCGGGCTGGGGATCAAAAAGTCCCGCCCACCAGCCGTTCTGCCATACCCAATAGCCCTCCTCCGGCAGGGGCAGATCGGGCAGCACTTCGCGCATGAAGTCCTGCATCGCCCACACTTCGCCCCAGTCGAGCACTTCGGAGTCGACCGCCGCGGCCGGGATCCGCTGGTTCTTAAAATCCTGGAACAGCCCCGTGTCTTTCCAGTGCACCAACGAAGTGGGCCGCTGGCCCGGATAGGGGCCGTGCGAGTAGCGAGAAATCCCTTCCTTGCGATACACGCCGAGGAAGTATTTCTCGCTGGTGTTCACTTCGCCCGCCAAGCCGGGATAGTTCGGCTTGTAGCCCAGCCGAAAGCCGGTCTTGCCACGCAGCTCATGATCCCAATACGGATATTCCAACCCGGCAAAGCAGCCACCTTTTTCGCCGCGGAGAAAAAGATTGATCGGGCAATGCCAGACCGACTGGTCGTCGTGGTAGTGGATGTCGGTGAACTCGGTGGCGTTGGCAACGTCTTCTAGCACTACTTCCTTTAGGAAATATGGTTTCGCGTTGCCGGACTTGATCACCAGCCACTTCTCGACGAAATGGTTGGCTGGCTTGAGGCGATAGTGCAAGTCGACTAGAAGACCGCTCCCCGCAAATTGCAACTCTAACTCTTCCGCACCGGCTTTCACGGCCAACAGCTTCTCCGCACGGAGAACGCCGGTGTCGGCAGTGACCGCGAAACCAATACCCGGCAATTGGTACGTTACGTTCTGGTCTTTATCGCGGATGGAGCGGATGCCGCCGCTTTGCCGATCGATCTCCACGGCGACGTGGGGATTCTCCAGCCGGAGCAGACCCGCTGACTGGCCAGTGGTCACCGTGAGGAAAGATGCAGCCAGGGAGAATATCCTGGCGAGCAGCAGCCGAGCGCGGGCATGCATGGAAAGTTCTTGCCTGGAGGTGAGGGCCGATGGAAAAGGCCTACCCTAGCAGACAAACTCGCACACCGTCAAATCAATGGTGTGCGGAAGAGATGACCCCGACTTGGGCCGGCCAGGCGGGACCGGCCCAAGTCCTAGGGCATCGACTGGCCAGGCGGGGACCAGAAGACATTTCAGGAGGCGGACACAACAAGGTATGTCGCCATTTACTGTCGCCAGCGAGAATGGCTCGACGGGCTACAACGCGATATCTCCCGACTCTCGCGTGCGAATGCGAATCCCGTCGGCCAGCGTGGTGACAAAGATTTTGCCGTCCCCAATGGTCCCGGTGCTGGCGGCGGTAAGAATGGCGTCAATCACCTT
>JAIOQB010000085.1 GCA_021413585.1 Planctomycetia bacterium | reverse complement strand
GCATTTGCACGCCGCAATCAATCAGCGCTGCTCGATTATCGGCGTCGCCAAGAATCGCTATCAAAACTCGCGCCATGCCGATGAAGTGCTTCGCGGCGGTAGTGCCCGGCCGCTATTCGTCACCGCGATCGGGATGCCCCAGACAAATGCCAGCGCCAAGATCGCCGCCATGGCAGGTGAGTTTCGCATCCCGACGCTGATCCGATTAGCGGACCAACTCGCCCGGCGACAAATCATCGCCGAGTTGGACAAGACGGCCGGCCCGATCGGCGAGATCGGCGATGAGAAATGAGTCTGGCAGCTCTCACGTCGCCGTCGAGCGATGAAAATGCACATGCTGCCAGCGGCCTTCGATGCGGTGCCAGATGCGGGTTTCTTCAAACCGGCCGGTCACGGGATCTCCGCCCGGCCCCAGGCGCTGCGTGAGGCGGACGTAGCAGATCACCGCGGCGTCCGCGCCAAGCTGCCGGACGTGCGGCATGGTCATCGTCGTGTTCACGGGCCCCTGGCCGGCGGGAAGATCAAAGTAGAAGCGGTGAAACTCCATCCCCTCGACCAGTTGCCCGCGCGACTCGGCCTCGAAGGCCGTGAGGTCGGCGGCGCACAGTTCGCTATACGCGTCCCAATCCCCGCCTGCGATGGCGTCCAACAGCGCCTGATTGACTTCCAGGATTTCCGATTCAAACGACTGGTGCGGCATGGGTGTTTTCCGAAGTTCGGGAAGGAGAGGGATTGAACGAGCGTCCGGGAAGATTCTCGCACTAGTTCGCCATGCGGAACAAGCCCCGGTGCGCTAAAGTTTGTGAACCACAGAGGCACAGAGGGCACAGAGACGGAATTTCTAACATTGCTCCATAGCGAGGGAATATATTGGCCTCCGCGTTTACACCGGAGCTAACATCCGAGAACTGAAATGCCTGGGACAATTCAGCCACCCGCCTCACTTCTCATACGCTACGCCTGCCCTGTAGCGCTCGCGGAACCGCCGCAGTTCGTTACGCCAGCGCAGCGTCATCCACGCGCAAGAGCCCAGGCTCAACGGCGCGGCGGCGAAGAAGAGGGCCAATGCGTATCGCAGCAGCGGGCTGACGGCGGCGGCTTTGTCATCCGTCAGCAGAAAGACCACGCCCACGAAGCCGAAAACGCACGAACCCATCGTGCCGACCAGAAAGTAGCAGGTGGCCAGGTCGGCGGCCGTCGGGCTGCGGCCGAACACGCCCGTGATGACAATCATTCCAAAAACGGCGGCGGCCGCGCCGCTGATCTCGAACGGGCCGACGTCGGGGGTATCGCGAAGCGCCGTCAACAGCGGCCGAGCAACTTGCGGAACCCAGTGCGGCGCGGCAACCGCCACTCCCACCGTCGCTCCCCACGCGAAGCTCGCCACGGCGACCAATACCGAGATCGTCATCAGCACAGGATGGGGCGTTGGCAGCGCCTCGTCCTTGGGGAGCGCCCCAGAAGCAGCAAAAGGATTGACCGACGACTCGCCCCGCTCCTCGGCCGTCATACGATCACTCGTCTGGCGTTAGCAACATAGCCCCGAGCTCTGTCCGGGGGTCTGCATCGGTTTCATAGCACCTGCAAAGCCTGAACCCAGAGTGTGCCAATCCACATTTCACATTTCACAATCCACAATTCTCAAGCTCCCGCCTTCAATTCCGCCAGATGCTGCGCGGTGCCCACCAGACGGTCCCAGTTGGCATGAATGTACTCCGGCGGCCCGCCGATCTGGGCTACGACCTGGGCCACTTGCTCCGTCGGCACCATCTCGATGGCGTCCCAGGGGCAGACCTTCAGGTCGTAAGGGTTCGACTTCTTGCCCGGGATGTGGACGCACACTTCGCAGCCCACGCACCGCTCCAGGTCGATCTCGCACCACTGCTGCGTCCCTTTGACCACACCGCGGTCGATCTTCATCAGCACGATGCAATCGACGGGGCAGACCTCCAGGCACGACTCGCAGCCGGTGCAGTTGTCGGCGTTGATGACCGCCAATTCCTTGGGAAGCTTTTTGCGGGGACCTTGCTTGGCCATGATCGGTTGTCCTGGCGAGTGGGCCGGGTTGGTGGAGGCTGGCTGGTTTGGCGGCGGGCGTTGGTTCGACCCCTGGGCAGAGCCCGGGGCTATATGGCAATCATAAGACGTGGGGGGCAGAAAGCCAACTGCGGTCCCTCGGCGGATTTGCTGTCGGTGGTAGAATCAGGCAGAAGTGAGGATATCAATGGACAAACCCGAACAAGCCGCTGCCAACCCGCCAGCTTTCGCCGAGGGGTTCCGCCAGAAGATTGCCCTTGGGAAGTATACCGGCTGGGCAATTGACCTGACCGAAGATCAACTGATTGCCGTCCTATGGGCCGTGGGCGAGTACGGCAGACGCTCGCAGCCTGTAGTGGAATGCCTGGACCGACACGCCAGTGAGTTCTCTCCAGCCGATGGTTGGCCAAGGGCACGGCTGGGCTTGCAATTACTCGCCGAGATTTCAGACCGCCGGTTTGTGTCTTCCGAGCAAGTAATCGAACGGGTGCGCGCAGTTCTAAGGGAGTGGCGGGAATCACTGGGCATCACGCAAGATTGACATGTTTTCCAGGAATCTCATTTCAGACTGACCAACTACCGATTGACAGCGAAAATTGACGGGGCGTGGGTGGAGCGGTATAGTCGGGCTACGTAAAAATCTTTTCGCCGACCGGTTGTGGGCAAAAGTCGTTGAGCATCCGATGGGGCATGGAATGGTAGTTCGATCCTTCCGGTGGGGAATAGTTCGTAGTCTCCCGCTGTTGCTTGTGTTGGCTGGGGCAATGCCCGTAAGCGCCGCCGACCAGCCCAGCGCCGCCGATCGGCAGCGGATTCACGATCAGCAGATCCAGCAGCAGCGCAACGCGCTCGACAACCGGATCAACGCGGCCCGCCGCCAACTGGAGTCTTCCGACCAGCAGTGCCAGCAGACGCAAAGCGCCATTCCAGATATGCAGCGCAAGGTGGAAGAAGCTCGCGCGGGTGCGCTCAAGCTCCGCCCCGACGTCGAGGCGGCCAAGCAGGAAGTCGACAAGCTCCGCGAGCAGTGGAAGCAGGCCTCCAGCGAGTTGAAGCAGGCCCAGTCGAACCTCGACGCCATCGGCGACAAGCTGGAGAAGGATCAGCCCAGCAGCTCGCCGCTGAGCGCCGCCCGCGCCCGCTATGAATCGCAGCGCAAGCAGTATCAGGCGGCGGTCGACCATGTGCTCGATTCGCCCGAGTACAAGGCGGCGTACAAGCAGGCCCAGGATGCCGGCGAGCGCGAGGAGGCGGCCGACCTGCGCAGCCAGTATCTCAAGTCCAGCACGGAAGTAAGCGATTTGAGCCAGAAGACCAAAGCCGCGCGGGTCGAATACGAAGCCCTGCGCGACAAGCTGATCCGCAACGACTCCGGCTGGCAGGCGGGTGGCGAGGACGTGAAAAAAGCCAAAGACGCCGAAGCCGCCGTCCGCAAACAAGGGACCGATGCCCTGAGAAAGGCCAACGAAGCTTTGCGACGCTACCAAACGCAAGTGAACGTGTCGCTGCGCGGCGACAACATGGTCAAGCAAGCCCAAGCCGCCGTGAAGAACTACGAACGCACTCGCAGCCAGATGCAGAGCCAAATTCAGCAGTTGGAACAGCAGCGGAATAATTTGCGGTGAGTGACGGCCAGGTCCGCCAACACCGCCTCTCAATACCATGGGCTACCATCAACCGGGCAGGGACCGATGCTGCGTTCGAGAACACTCATCATCGTTGTAGCCGGATTAAGTTGGACTCTGATCTATGATTCGCGTCTGGCTGAGGCACAGACCACCTCGGCCCATTCAGGTGGCGAAGCATCCCCTCCCAAGGATCCGATCGCCGCGCCTCCGCCGACCAATTCAACTCCCGGCGCGAATGCAAATGAAACTCCGCCGCAGATTCCAAATTACTTCGGCGGGCAATCAGCAACGGCACCCGGTCCCGCGTGGCCCGACCCGACTGGAACGAAGCCACAAACTGATCCGGCTGCTGCGGCACCAGTTGGACCTGCCGACGACAATCAAAATGCAGACTTTGTTCGCAATCTTTATCAGCGAGCCAATGACAGCACGTGGTACAACGCAACGGGCTTTTTGCTCCTTGGCCTGACGATCGCAATCTGGGTGTTGGGGTTCGGGCTACTTCAAATTGGTTTCGTTCGATCGCCACTGGCCGCAAAAATCCTCGGCCAGAGCTTGCTTATCATTCCAATTGGTTGCCTGGCCTTTTGGGCCTACGGTTTCGCATTGGGTTGGGGAAACTTTTACAACTCCGCGGTTCCGCCGGGCTGGTATTCGACACTTGGGCCGGGCACTTCAGTCTTACAAGAGGGAATTGGTATCGGCACGCAGTTCGACGCCGCTGGAAAGGCCTCCGGGAGCTACCGCTGGGGTTTGCTGGGAACGAAAGGGTTCTTTTTACATGGAGTGGATGATCTCGGCGTGATGACCCTGTTTGCCGGCATGGCGACATTCCTCATTAAGTTGGCCGTGATTCCCATCGGTGCGATGGCGGATCGCTGGTCGTGGAAGACATTCTGGGGCTACGGGCTGTGGGTTGCATTGCCGTTTTCACTGTTCGCCAATTGGGTTTGGGGCGGCGGCTGGCTCACGCAAGTCGGTGCGAATTGGCACCTGGGCCATGGTGCAGTCGACTTCGCGGGTTCGGGCCTTGTATTCGGCCTGGCTGGAGTGACGACGCTGGGAGGATCGTTGGCACTTGGACGACGATTTGGTGTCTGCGAAGGGGCAGAGCCAGGCTCATTTCCTGTTTGGAATTCCCGCGCACTTGCGGCCGGATTTCTTATTTGGGCCGGTGTTGAAATTGTGTTTGTTTGGGTGGCGGCGGACAGTGGCAACACCGATCTGCCCACGCGTGCAATCAAGTTCAATTCGATGTACTCGATTGTCGCAGGCGGGGCGATCGCTACGATTTTGCCACTGCTGCGAAGTAGCCGGCCCACGTTCCGCGCGACGTGCCAGGGGATGCTGGCCGGATGGGTGGCGATTGCGGCTCCCATTGCATTTGTGGAATCCTGGGGGGCCGCAACAATCGGCGCAGTAGCGGGAGGGTTGGCGGCGGTCACCATCGCGGCTGTCCGAAAGCTGCAAATAAATGATCCGATGGGAGTGATTTCAGTCTGCGGAGTGTGTGGATTATGGGGCGTACTTGCCGTCGGGATTTTTGCTACGGGCAAGTATGGAGCAGGCTGGAGCGGAGTCGATCGTTTCGCGGCACTACAGGGAGATGTGATCCAACAGCAGCAATGGCAGCAAACCACCGGCGTGGCATTTGACGGAGTTCGCGGTCTGCTTTATGGCGATCCGGGGCAGTTCGCCGCCCAGTTGATTTATTGCGCCACCCTGGGCGTAGTTGGGCTCGGCTTGGCATACGCTTTCTTCTGGATTAGCAGTCGGCTGTTTCCGAAATAGCGTTTGTGCAGGTATCAGGGGATCCCACTTCTGAGACGGCGGGCTGGCGTTATCGTGCAAAACGGAGTAGCTATGCCACAGGAAGGCGGGACACAGGATGGCGCACGGCCTACGCAAGCAGGTTCATTTGCCGCCGGCTTCGAGAATCTGGAGCAGGAAGTCTCCGTCGATCGGCTCGCCGTTGAGGGCACGTTTCCCGAATGGCTCTCGGGCACGCTGTTGCGCACTGCACCGTGCAATTGCGACCTTGGACGGCAAACCGTCTGCCATTGGTTCGACGGGCTGGCGATGCTCCACAAGTTCCGCTTCGCCGCCGGGCAGATTTCGTACGCCAATCGCTTCCTGCATTCCGACGCGTTCGTCGGCGCGGAGAAAACAGGCGGCGTCACGATGCGCAGCTTCGCCACCGACCCTTGCGGCACGCTGTTTCAGCGCGTGCTGTCGAAGTTCACCGCCAAATGGACCGACAACTGCAATGTCAACGTGATCACTCTGGCCGACCAGACGATGGCGCTGACCGAAACGCGGCTGCCCGTTGTCTTTGATCCCGAAACGCTGCAGACGCTGGGGCACTACAAGATTCTTCCCGACGTGAAAGGAGATATCACGGTCGCCCATCCGCACTACGACAGCGAGCGGAATTGCCTCTACAGCTACCTGCTACAGCTTGGGATGAAGAGCTGCTATCGGCTGTTTTCGATTGATCGCCACAGCGGCGCACAGCGCGTGGTGGCCGAACTGCGGACCGACCGGCCGGCCTACATGCACAGCTTCGGCATGAGCAGGCGGCACCTGGTGCTGGTCGAGTTTCCGTTAGTGGTCAATCCGTTGTCATTCATCTTTCGGTTTCAGCCGTTCATCCGCAACTATCGCTGGCGCCCGGAGCGAGGATTACGGTTTCATGTGTTTGAGAAGGAGGGTGGCCGCCGTGTGAAAACCGTCGAAGCGGAGGCCGCCTTCTCGTTTCACCACGTCAACGCGTACGAGCGCGAGGACGAGTTGGTGGTCGACTTCGTTGCGCACCCAGATGCGGCCATTATCGACCAACTCGATCTCGCTCCGCTTCGCGCGGGCAAGCCAATCAACCCCGGCGGACGGCCCGTGCGCTATCGCATTCCGCTGGGAGCCTCGGCAACGGTGCGGGTCGAATCTCTCTCCGACACCCGGCTGGAGTTGCCGCGCTTCAACTACGCACAAGTCGCGGGCAAATCATACCGAATCTTTTGGGGAGCCGGGACGCATCGGCCGGGCAACTTCATTGACAGCATTGTCAAAGTCGATGTGGAACGCGGCCAAACGCTTACGTGGTGGGAAGAAGACGCGTACCCCGGCGAACCGGTGTTCGTGCCACAGCCCGACGCCGCTGGTGAAGACGCCGGGGTGCTGTTGTCGGTGGTGCTAGACGCTCGGCGAAACCGATCGTTCCTGCTGGTTCTGGATGCCGCCGATCTGGCCGAAATTGCTCGCGCGGAGTGCCCGCATCCGATTCCATTCGGATTCCACGGGAACTATTTTGCCGCCGGGGACTGATATCGCCCGGCGTGTCAGGTTTCCCTCAATTCTGATCGTTTAAAAGGTCGTCTTACCCTTTGGCGTTGCCCCAGCTACCCGGCCAACGCCCTAACGACCCCACCAACGAATGTCCAACGGCAATCACACGATGGAATTGCAAAAATTATTGCAATCGCAGCGTGCCAGTGGTATACCAGGATCGGACAAATTGCCCTCGACCGCGTCGAGCGGCCTGGGCAAGCGGATGCACGGACGCTCTTCCTATACGATTCCATCTTCAATCGGAGGGCGATTCAATGCTCACATCCAAGTTTTTCAAAGCTGTTTCTCGAGCGGGTTCTAAATCGATGCTGCGCTGCGTGGTAGCGGCACTCATCGTGGGCGGGCTGTTCGCCGCCGCGGTGCCGAGCGACGCCTGGGCCGCCCGTCGTTCGGCCGCCAGGACTACGCCGCAAGCGGTCGACAAGGTCGATCTGAACTCCGCCACCGACAAGGCACTACAGGAGCTGCCCGGCGTCGGCGCCGTCACGTCGAAGAAGATCATCGCCGGCCGGCCGTACAAAACCGTGAGCGATCTTTCCAAGGCGGGGCTGACCGACGCGGAGATCGCCAAGATCAAGTCGCTGGTCACCGTTAAAGCGCCGGTGGAACCCAAGGACGCCGGCAAGTCGGTGGTCGCCAACCCCAAGGACACGACGAAGGCCGCCGCGACGAAAGAGCCTGCCACTAAAGTCGCCGACACCAAGGCGAAGGCCGCCGCCGAACCGAAGACCGCAGCGCCAAAGACGGCAACGGCGCCCAAGACCGCGGCCGCCAAAGTCGACCTGAACACCGCCACGGTCGAGCAGTTGCAAGAGATCCCGGGCATTGGCGACGTTTATTCCAAGAAGATCGTTGCCGGCCGGCCGTACAAGAGCATCGACGGCCTGGAGGCGGCAGGCGTTCCGACGGCGGTGGTCGCCAAGATCCGCCCGCTGGTGACGGTGGCGAAACCCGCGCCCGCCGCGACGAAATCCGGTGCAACATCCAGGACGTCCACCGCGAAATCCGGCACGGAAAAAACCGCGCCGACCAAGGAAGCCGCCACGCCGCCGCAAAAAGGCATGGTGTGGGTCAACACCGACTCGAAGATCTACCACAAAGAAGGGAGCCGCTGGTACGGCCACACCAAGGAAGGAAAGTGGATGACCGAAGCGGACGCGATCAAGGGTGGATTTGTGGCCTCGAAGGAATGAAACGCCCCATAGCCCCGGGCTCCGCCCGGGGGTTGCGCTGCTCTAAACCTTCGCCGAACCAACCCGCTCACTAGCCCGAAGCGCAAGCGAGGGGGCACATGTTCCCGCGCCTCGCTTCGGGCTAGGGACTGACTGGCGGCGCCACCCCCGGGCGGAGCCCGGGGCTATAACTTCTAATCTCGGATCTCTACCCAAGGGAGCCTGCCATGGGAATCCTCGATACCGTCCAGTCGATGTTTGGGACCAAGGATGCCTCCGCCGCACAACAAGGCGGCATGCTGGAGAGCATTTCCGCCCTGATCAACAGCCCGCAAGTCGGCGGGCTGCCCGGATTGATCGACAAGTTCAAAGGGGCCGGGTTGGGGCACCTTGCCGAAGGCTGGGTTTCTCAAGGCCCAAATCCCCCCGCCACGGCCGATCAAGTCCGCCAGGCCATACCCATGGATCAGTTGCGCGACGTGGCAAAGCAATTGGGCATGGACGTCGATGGTGTTTCGCAGCATCTGGCCGAAGCCCTGCCGCAAGTCGTGGACAAACTCACACCCGAGGGGAAGCTGCCCGACGGGGATTTGGATCCGTCCGCGATGCTGGCCATGTTGAAGAGCAAGTTTTTTGGTTGATGCGCAGCTTTTTGTGGCGAACGCGCAATCCGGCAATAGCCCCGGGCTCCGCCCGGGGGTGACGCGGCCAAACCACTCACACCGGCCGACGTACTTTCTGCATCCGTCGCCACGTCGTAGTGAGGTCACCCCCGGCAGGCGAGAACTACTTTCTGTGGATCAGCGGCGCGAGAGACGGCGTTTCCAGCCGACCAGCCGCTGGTACGGGCACACCAAGGAAGGGAATTGTATGAGCGAAGCGGACGCTATCAAGGCGGGATTTGTGGCGTCAAGGGGAATGTGACAAGAAGATGTCGCGTGTGGTTTAGCGGACTAGACGCTCACGCATTGAGACGAGGGGATAAGTTGACGGATAAATTCATTGTGACCGGCACTCACATTCTCAGGAGGGAACTCCAACTATTATTTATTAACTGCTTCGGCCACTGGAATCCCGGCGGAAACACGAAAGGGATGCGGAATTGATTTTGCAGGGTCTCGCAGAGTATTGCGGAGGTAATCTGTGATGAGTTTACGCAGTTTCGATGCCCATTCGGGTTCACGAGTTTCATACACAATCACACGCAAGTGACGGAGGTCGAAAGGAACATCATCAATTCGCGCAGATGTAAAGACGACTGGCTTGTTTGCTGCATGAGCTAAGCCAAGTTCGTAAAATACGTTCGGGTTTTTGTCGGTAAGATCCGCCAGCAACACCCGAGACTTGGTAATTTGCTCCCAGATTTGTTCAACCACGCTACCGGTACTGAATAGCTCATCAGCGCGACACGGCTCGCTCCCGTGTGAACATTGAAAGATCGTAGAAATGTCGTATTTGCCCGAAAAACGTCGGCAAAGATTGAGGCACGATCTCGCGGAATACTGAATTGTCTCGTCAGCGTATTCAGAAAATACTCATCTTCAGGGATGCGCTTTGTGCCGTAAAAATCGTCGACCTTCTTGAAATCCTCGACATTGCGAAATGCAGCAAGTAGTGCGGCTTTTCGATCCTGCGGTGACCCGGGTGCAACAACATCCTGACCGATTTTCTCCAACGAAACAGTCGCGTGCTGCCCAGTACCAGAAACTAGCCCGTAAAGATTCGCCGATCTAAGAAGATTGAGAAACCTCCAATCATTAGGCTGGTTGTAGGCGACCGCCCGTGCCAACAGGTCAGCCTTCATCGGGTTGCCGCCATTTTTGTCTTCGATGGCTTTAGCAATTGCGATGGCCTCTTCTAGCGGATTCTTCGGAAAAGTCCAAGGCGCAGCCTTAGCTGCGCCGCGCTTGGCCTTAACTTTCGTAGCGCGTTTGCCATTCTTGGGAGACGAGGCAACCGTCCCTGAGGCAGGCTCTGGCGCAGTGACTTTCGGTTCGTCCTTCGTACTCTTTATCATACTCGCTCCTTATGCCACTTTTGAGTGCTTATTATACAGCTATGCAGACAGTGCGCGAAAGCCCCCAGCATACACATGTTCACTTCCGAATCCGATTGCGATGCAGCATATTTCCAATCGCTTCGCCAGTGGCATTCGCAACCGAAGACAGTATTTGATGTTGCGAGAATATCGTGGCGACCGAATTTTAACAGTGCTGATCGGGCTGCGTGTTCGCCTCACCCCGCCTCTTCCTTACAAAGAGAGGAGATTATTCAGTACCCGCGGTCAATCGGCACTAAACTGACCTAGAATTTCGTTCAAGGGCTTTCCTGTCCGAACCTTGCGCAGCTCTTCGGTTTCCGCAATCGATAGCGGCGGCTCAAGCTGCAAATCGTCAACGGGCGGATGAGAGTGCAGCGGCGAGAAAAATCCCAGCGCGCGCCCTTCGGCGTCGCACAGCACGACTTGGCCTTCCAATTCGCCAAGCTGTTGCCCCAAAGCGGCTTCCACGATGATTTGGTGCATGGATTGAAGCTCCAATAGAAGAATCCGCGTTACGACAATCGCGATTGCATTATTTATAGATTGTTGAGATAGGCAATGTCCACCCGTTTAGGCCCCCTCCCAGGAAGCCAGCGCTGTTCCACTTCCACGCCGCATTGCAAGCTCGCTACGGCAGCGGCGTGTTCGGCGGTACCGCGTCCTTGGGGCGCGGGTTGTCCGGCCCGAAGACGAGCAGATCTTGGTATGACTCCACGACCACCGGACTCTCGTCGATCTTGCCATCGGGCGTCTGCACGCGCTTCAGGTCGAGCGCCAGATGTTTGGCCAGAAACTTGTACGCGCCAACCCGTTTG